>NZ_JBSHNS010000153.1:0-8109 GCF_053601635.1 Pontimicrobium sp. MEBiC01747 | reverse complement strand
ATCTATAAGCCCCCAACCTAAAGCTACAACAGGCATTATGTAAGTTACAGAAGAAGCAAATACAGGTGTAGAAATTTGCACCAACCTATTAAATAATACTTTTGCTAAAGCTGTACCAAACAAAGATAAAATAGTAACATACAATAACGCTATTTTTAAATTCTCATTATCAAGGGTTACTTCAGTAAAAAAACCAGTAAATATTAATACTATAAATGCAGGAACCATAATAGGCATAAAATTACCAACTGCTATAGTTAATGGTTTTACATCTTGTAAATAACGCTTAATAATATTTACATTAATAGCATACATTAATGTAGAAACTATAACAAAACCAGCATATAAATAATTTTGATTAGGATTTAAATTTGCGCCTTTTAATATTAAAATAGCTGTACCAACAAAACCAATAATAACCCCTAATATTTGGCGTTTACTTGTCCCTATTTTAAATATAGCAAGCCCCATTAATATTGTATTTAAAGGTACTAACGAGTTTAAAATAGAAGCTATAGCGCTATCTATTTCGGTTTCGGCAATAGCAAAGAAAAAAGCAGGAAAAAAAGAAGCTATAAAACCAGAAATAGTAATCCATTTCCAATCTTTTTTACTAATTGTTTTAATCCGTCTATAACCAATAGCTAACAAAAATAACCCTGTTATTATTACTCTTAAGGCTCCTAATTGATATGCAGTTAAACCTAATAAAGATTTTTTTATGAGTATAAAAGAAGTTCCCCAAATTAGCGAAAGCAACAGTAAATACCCCCATTTATAATTTTTGTTAGGCATGATGACTTGTTTAGTTATGCAAAAATGGAATTATTAACGCAATAAATAGATATAATTATTAATTTTGTAATCTATATTTTAATAATTAAATTCTATTGCTAACCATACTATAGAATAAAAACAATAATTTATGAAAGCATTAAAAAACATATTAGCCATTGCAATATTAACTTTAGTTACTTTTAACTGTAAAAATGAAGCAACTCAACCTGAAGTTAAAACTGTTGAAACTAACGTTAAGGTAGAAACTAAAAAAGCAACTTTAGACCCTAATGCAACTTATGCTAAAGCCGAATTTAAAATTGAAGGTATGACGTGCGCTATGGGGTGCGCTAAGACTATTGAAAAGAAAATGGCTAAAATGGAAGGTGTAAAGTCTGCGGTTGTAGATTTCGACAGACAACTAGCAATGGTCGAGTATGACAACGCAAAAGTAACACCTGTTTCTTTAGAAAAAACTGTTACTAGTGTTGCAGACACTTATAAAGTAAAGGACATGAAAACTGTAGATGCTTTTTCTAAAAAAGAATGTAAAACCGATTGCAAAAAAGAATGTTGTAAAAACAAAACGGAAGCAGAGAAAAAAGCATGTGCTAAAGATTGCAAAAAAGCATGTTGCACTAAAGTTGAAAAGGCTTAACTAAAAACATACATTGCAAAAAAAGGATTCGAAAAACGAATCCTTTTTTGTTTTTAATACCTTGCTTCAAGGTTAATTTAACTATTCTTTCTTTTAGCTCAGCTCATTGCTGGCAACTGTTTTTGTTTCTTCATTCATTTTGCCCATCCAATATGCTATTATAAATCCTCCAACAATTCCAGGAATAAACCAACCATAAAAGCTTGGAAAAAATTCGTTTACTACTACGAATGCAGTTGTTGCTGAAATGTAACCACCTATCATTTTCCCTAAATGCAATTTCAACCATCCCTTTCTCAACCGTTCAGGATTTTTAAATAACACTAAATCTCTCACAGAAAATATTATTCCGACAATTGCAAAAACGACAAGAATTGTATTTATACTTTTTGTTAATATAATTGGTAGTATAATCATTAAAATTCCTGTTGTAATCATAATAATTGCTATTAATTTGTCAATTCTCAAATCAGGGTTTTTCCTTTTAAAATTCAATGCTCTATTTCCCGTTAAAACAAAATATAGGCTAAAAATTCCAACTGCGAATAAAAATGGGCTTTCGTGATTGGGTAAAACAGCAACAATCATAGCTATTATCCCAGACAACATCATAGAGTAGAAAAAAATAAGCCCAGATTTTCTATGACTATTTTTTCCTTTTTTGACAATTAATGAAACCAGACCTGCAAGTAAAGCTAAACCACCAAATGTTGAGTGAATATATATTAATATTTATATCGTTTTTTCCATTTTTTAGTTTCTATTAAACGATTCAAAATTCAGATAATAAATTCATTCAATTTACTTTTATTTACTCAATTGTTGATTTTTAGTGATGAATTGGTCAAATAGTCAACAACTTTCCCCGACTATGAGTAATTGTGTGAGTTTGCACTTAACTTTTCGAGTACACACCGAACTTAAAGTCGTTGTGAGTTTTAAGTAATAAACTACAATAAGCAATTACATATAGTTATTATTGCGTACAGTTTTTAATTTCTTTTTGAAGTGTTCTTTATCATCAACACTAACTAATAGAGTCTTATATTTTCTCTTAATTCCATAAATAAACTCACATTCAATTTGGTCTTTCAATTTAATAACAGTATTAAATGATTCCATATCTCCTAATGCCGTGAATTGGCAAGCACTCTTTTTTGCATCATCACTTATTGTATTTGTGAATTCAATTTTTTCAATTTTTTCAAATAGGATATTTGTTGTTCCAAATAACCCCAATTTAAGTTCTAATGAATCTAAATGTAGTTTATGAGGTCTTCTTATAACAGCTTTTAAATGAGCAAAAAGCATAATGAAAGTATAGAGACTTAATATTGTCATCACCCATGCTATGATAATATTCCATTTAGCCAAAAGGAAATGAACACCGATAGTTTCAATTAGTATAACCATTAATATTCCTGACAATAAGGAGATAGTATCGTTCTTTTTATGATAACTAAATTCACTCTCTAAAATTGGTTTTGATTTCCAATTAAAAAAAGCATAATGTATCATTGCTAATTCAGACCCAAACAATTTGCCAAATAATTTGTTTTTAAATGCTTTTACTCCGCTGTCTTGAAATGCGGTTAAGTAATCAACTCTATCATTTGTTTCTTTATCTATACCGTTAATGGTTGTGTATGTAACATAAATAATTGAGCCTATTATAGTTAATTCAATTACCGGTAGTAGAACATAACGAAGGAGGTTGAAATGAAATTTTTCCGATTCTGGAATAATAAAATAGGCAGTTACCATACCAATTGATATAAACAATCCGACTATAAGTTTTGGCATTTTTCCTTTGGATATAAGGTAAAATAATACTGGAACAGTAAGGATTAAATCATACGTTATTCCTATGTAAAGTTCGGGATGCATTGTAGCATAACTAGATAAAGCCAAAGCTATTGAAAAGCATAGTATTAATAATGGAATACTGAAAGCTAAAATTCTCCTGTTTACTGTTAATTTTTGATTTATTTCCATTTCGTTTTTTAATGTCTAATCCTGAAATATATCTCGTAGCCTGTAAATTAGCGAATATTTTTCAGTTTAGGCACAAATAAAACTTTATTATCTCCTTTAGATTTTCAATATCATAATTACCTTTCCAATAATTCCGATTATAACTTCTATAGGCACTTCTTCTTTATCTTTATATTCGAAATCATTGGCTACCAATCTGCATGAAGTGAATTAATATAAATTTGTTTTTTACTTAAAAGTCCTCAAGCTTTTCCAAAAAGAGATATTTACTTGTTTATAATGGATACTGAGTATTGTCTAGTCAAAAATATGGATACAGGTTAAAATTGAATTTACACTAATAATTTACACTTCATATTTGAGGTTTTATAGCCTAAACATTGTATTGTTCCCGCGTTCTTTTCTCTGTTTAGTTTGGAGAATGCAGCCCAATTTTATTCCCTTCTGAGTCAATAAATAGTGCGTAATAACCACTTTCATCTGCGTGAAGTGACTTTGGAACAATTATTTTCCCTCCATTTTTCTCAACTTTATCAAGAATAATTTGAAGGTTAGCTCCACCGTTTAAATATATAGTAACACCGTTAGATGAAGGTTTATAGCCTTCTGCTCTAATAATAACTCCTGTAACTACCTGTTCTTCATAAGGAAATATTCCCATTTCCATTTCAGGCATTGTCATTTTCTCAATGTTAATGTCCAAAATTGCTTCATAAAAATTTACTGCCCTTGAAATATCTGTTGCAGGAATTTCAAAAATTGAAATATGACTTTTCATTTCTTTTGTTTTTTGATTAATATTGGATTCTACCGAAATAGTATCGGTTTTAGATTTGTTTTGGTTATTACAAGCTGTAATGCTAAGAGAAAGAATTAAGGCTGTACAAAATATGGATTTTTTCATTATTGTCCTGTTTGCATTGATATGACAAATTTAGATTACGCTCAAACATCAAAATTGTAAAAATGCGACACATAGGTTATTTATAGAAAAGGGTAGAAAGCGTCATATTTTCATTACCTATAAAGTCTTTTGGGTTAATACCAGTAAACTCCTTAAAGTCTTTTATAAAATGGGCTTGGTCAAAATATTTACTTTGGTATGCAATTTGGGTCAGGTTATCCGTCTTTTTGTTCAGCAACATTTTTAATGCAGTTTGTAATCGGATTACTTTACCCAACTGTTTTGGACTAACACCAATTTGTTTTTTAAAATTTCTTTCTAGTTGCCTCCGCTTTGATAAATCTTCTTTAAGAATTTCGCTTATAGAAGCACTGCCTTTTGTTGCTAAAAGGGTATCAATAGTAGCTTTCACAATATTATCTATTGTCGTTTTTTCATTTAACTTATCTAAAAGAAAATTTTCAATTATTTCTATTCGCTCGCTAGTATTAGCTGCCTCAATAATTTTTTCTTCCAATTGGTTTGCGGTATGCACTCCAAACAATAAGTCTAACGGTGTTTCTTTATTTGCTAAATTTTTAATAGGCATAGTAACAAAATTGGCAAAACCATAAGGATAAAAACTAATTGCAAAAGTGTTTACATAGCCTGTTGGCTCTATATAAAATGGTTCAATCGTTTGTCCAAGAACCATTGCTCGAGGTTGCAGTATAAATCTATTTTGCGAAGTATAACGCTTTATATCGTCTCCTAAAATAAATGCCATTTCTATACATCCATCGGGTATAATTCGTTGTCTTTTCGAATCGTTTTCGGCAGGAACTTCCAAAGTCCAATAACAACTTACAAGAGATTCTAAATCTGTATTGGGTTGGAATGTTTGATAGTTCATAGATAGATTAAGTGTTTTTTTTGAATAACACAAAACGTGTTCCTATACGGTTAGTTACATTGCTAGAACTAAGTTAGCGAAAGAAAATGAACAATTAACTATACAAATTGTTGGTAATAGTTATTTTCGATATAAATACAATAATCCATCATAAATTGCTCTTGATAAAACTGAGTGATGATTAGTATTTTTAATTGGATCAAATTTATAATTCAAGTTTTCAAGCTCTAATTCTGTAATAATTTTACTTAAATTATTGTTTGAGGTTTTTATTCCATTTATTTCTTCTCCACCATAACTATGATAAAGTTTTATTTCACTTTTTGATTTTTCCAATTTTGAAAAATTTCCTTTATCAACTAATTCAAACGAATTCCATGATAGTGATGCAGATATTAATAGTAAGTCTTGGAATAATTCGGGACGATTTTGTAAAGCATAAAACCCAAAAAGCCCTCCGAAAGAATGCCCAAGTAACCCTCTTCGCTTATTCAAATTAGGATATTTTTTTTCTATAAATTCAATTACTTCATTTTCTAGAAAGTTCAAAAATAAATTTGCTCCTCCTGTATTTTCTTCAGTTAGTTGATGCCCACCTCCTGTTTTGAGAGTAATTTTAATGTTGTTTTCTGGGTTTGATTTTTTTAAATCTTCTAAAAGTCCTAAATTTTTAAATGGTGAAGGGGTAAAGTCCATATCTCTTTGTTTATGCCAATCTTTTTCATTACCATTTAATGAAATTCCCACAAAAACAACATTTTCAACATAATCACAAAAATCTAGTATAGTATATGAGCCAAGAGTAATTTCGGTTAGCCAATACGCATCCAAATAGTAAAGTGTTTTGTACTTTTTATCTGTACTGTAATTTCTTGGAAAAGTTACTTTTAGTATATATTCATCTTTATCTTGTGAAGATATTTTATGGTTTTCTGTTTTATATCCTAATTCAGTTTCTTGTCCAAAAACATTTAGAAACATTATTAAAAAACCTATTAAAGCAATTTTATGTCTATTATTTGTCATTCTTTTTAATTATTGCCAATGTATTTGTATATGGTTTGTGCCTGTTTTAAGCACCTAATTTAGCAAATACAAACCGAATAGAAAATCCGCGAGGATTTTCGTAAGTTGGTTAGAACTAGCTATAAATTATATACGGTGTCAGCAATAGTTTTTATTTTTAATCTCCTTTTCCGACTGGAACTATGACAAAAGCAAAATCAATTTCATTCGGCACGCCATAATCAGTCAAATATTTTCCTCCAAGTCCACTAACTTGCGATTTTTTGTCCTCAACTTCAAGCCCATATGTTTCTCCGAACATGAACTTAACTCCATTATCTAATTTAAGAGTATCTGTATCTGAAACGTTGAATACTTTAAATTCCCTTGGTTTAATAATTAAGTCTTTTATAATTCCAATATTTTCCGTGGTTTCGTTGTAAAGAAAAACCTTATATTTTTTTCCTGTTTTATTGTACTTCGCTGGTATTATTGAAATTTCAGTTCCTTTTTCGATAAAGGCGTTTCCGTGCGAATCAGTCCACTTTTTTTCTTTTGGCTTTTCCATTGGGTCAAAACCGTACATAAATTTATTGAGTTGACCATTCGAATTTTCCAGTCCAACAATATCCATTAATTCCTCAAAATACAGACAAACTCTCTCTCTATCCTCTCTATCTAATTCCAGATAAATATCCGCAAACCTCGAAAGTCCAATTCCGATTTTTTCTTGATACTTTTTATCAGTCGGTTTTTCAGATTCTGCAACATTCTTAAAATCAATCGCAACTTTGTTTATTTTTTCCGTGAAAATTGGTCGCATTTTTTCGTCTGCAATTCCAGAATAGAAACTCGGATATGGTTGTTCAACAAACTTTTTCTTTGCAATGAATTCCGAAAATTTTTCATTCACATTTTCTGGTGTTTTCATTTCAGTTGCATTTTGTCCGCAAGCAGATAATGTCAATAGGGTTAATAAAATTTGAATGTATTTCGTCATTTCTCAAATTATTGCCAACGTCTTGGCTATGGTTAGTGCTGGAATTAAAAGTAATGAACTTTCGATTAAGCACTTAGCCAAAACTTTTTTATATTGTTTTATCTTTTTCTTAATAAAGCCAAATCAAAAAGATTTGGTGGACTTTGTTATTTAAACATATTTTTGATTCTATACCAAAACCCCGTATTAACTATAGGTTTTGTTGTAGCTAGTGCTTTTAACTGTTTTCAATTCGGAAGAGTTTGTTATCTTCTGAGAGTTCTAATATAAAATTGTCAGGATCATTTAATTCAACTGGTAATTTGTCTTTTAGTATTGATGCAACAAATTGAATGTCATTTTCATTTACAAACTGAGCTATTTTAACTAATTGGTTATCGTGCATTAGCTCTTTCTTGTCATTCAATAGAAAATCCATACTTGGCATTTCTTCATTCCTAGCAAAAAGTATGTAAGCAATATCGAAACAAGAAATTTCTCCTTGTTTTTTACCCGAACTAAAATTTGTGTTGAAAGCTGAAAATTTATATAATCGTTGTCCTTTTCTATTTGTTACTTTTTCGTATTTCAATGCGTATTTCTCGTCATAAAGGTATTCAGAAACTGATGAGAAATATTTGTTGAATTTATTTAATTGAGTTTTTACTTTTTCTTCGAATTCATCAGAGAATAATGCTTCATCGATTTCTTTTAATTTATCATTATAAGAACTCAGATTGTCTTCAACTTCCTGTAGTTGTTGAATTGTATTTTCATATTCTCCTTTTAATCTGTACTTCTCAGTTAATTGGCTAATCAAAAGTTCTAATTCTTCAAATGAGTCGCTTTTTGCAATAACCTTAGATAAGTTTGATTCTTGACCTTGCAAGGTATTAAGT
>NZ_JBSHNS010000152.1:0-14329 GCF_053601635.1 Pontimicrobium sp. MEBiC01747 | reverse complement strand
AGGTAATACTTTCGATTCTGGTACAATTACACCATTTAGTAAAACACCTGGCGGATGGACACGAGGGGATATTGGAAGTGGTGTTGTACTACCCGGAAATGATAACTGGATATTATTTTCTGGACCAAGTAATAATAATGTAGGCTCTATATTATCTACAGATGGTGGTAATACTTGGACAGATGTAACTGGGGTTTTTCCTTCTGGAGATGATGCACAAACTGGAGGTATGATAGTAATACCTAGTGGTGAGTTTGTTTTTGCAGGAACAGACATTGGTCCATATGTGTTTGATGTAGCTCAAGAAACATGGTACTCTCTAGCAGAAGGTATAGGCTTTTTTAATGCAATGGATGTAGACTATATAAATTCTACAAATAGTATTCGCTTTGCAACATGGGGAGCAGGTATTTTAGATTTTAATATTGAAAACACTTTAAGCGTTGAAGAAGAAAGCTTAATTACAAGTCAAATAAAAATGTATCCAAACCCTACAAGCGATTATGTAATGATTGCATTAAATTCTACTGAATCTTCAGAAATGTTTGTTAACATTATTAATATTCAAGGCCAGAAAGTAATTTCTAAAAAACACCTTTTTAATAAGAATACTCCTCTTAGATTAAACACATCAAAGTTGTCAGCTGGTTTATATCTTGTAAAAATGACTAATACAAAACAGCAAACAAAAACTTTAAAACTTATAATAAAGTAATTGTTACCTGCTTAACATAATAAAATAATAAAAGCTACTTATAAATCAAGTAGCTTTTTATTTATAATTAGGTATAGTTTTTGTTACTATCGCAAAGAAACACCCTCATAATCAATCAAAAAACAATAAATCAGTATGAAAATTTTAAAATTACTTATAACGTTGTGTATATGCACAAGTTTATATGCACAAAATAGCTCTAAAACAGAGTATTATAGACATTTAAGATACAATCATGTCTCACCGTATGTAGAATTAGCAGGAATTTACCCTATAGATCAAGCAACTGCACAATTGACCTCTCACTATATCTTTAAGTATGATGACTCTAACAGAGTTATTGAAATATTAAACAAGCATTACCATACAGAAAAACAGCATCCTTTAGCATCATTAGGGGTTTATAAAGTAGTAATTACCTACTCAAAAAATAAAGAGATCAGAACATTTTATGATAAAAATGGAAAACACATCACTAATAATAGAGCAGTCTTTAAAGAAGTATATAGCTATAACAAAAATGGGTTAAAATCTAAGCTCCAATTTTATAATCTAGACAATGAACCTATGTTGTCTAATTGGGGAATTTATGAATACCAATGGAAAAAACACAAGAAGTTAATTATTGAAAAACGTTTTAATTTAAAACAAGAAACGGTTGCACTTTCGCCGTATTTTCAATTTGGTACCACAGGTATATTATTAACAAAAAAAGGGTTCCCAAAAGCTCACTATAATTTAGATGAAAATTTAAATATTATTAATAACGATAAAGGAACAGCCTCGTATCAAGATGTATATGATGAGTTAGGGAATCATACCACCTATAGTTATCATGATGCAGAAAACAACCTTGTTTTAAACCAATGGGGGTTTGCTTATGGAGAGAAAAAATATGATGCTATTGGAAACCAAATTGGGTTAGAACAATTTGATACTACTAATAAAAAAATACGTGAAAGACCAATATACTCAAATACAAAAGCAGAGTTAGCATCTATAGCTACACAAAAAGATTCTATAGCTATTAAGAAAAAAGCTTTAGGTTATTTAATTGCTTTACAGGACTTAAAACCCGAATTAATGAATAGTGTCATTAACGATAGTTTAAATAAAGTTACCATTGGCTACGACAGGCAATTAAAAAAAGAATATGCTAGAGCAACTATAAAAGATCAAATGATTGATTTTGCTACATCATGGAACAAATCAAATACTAAATTCCCATTTACCCCTAATAATAAAATAGAAATATTAGATATTTATAATCGCATAGCTAATGTAAAGTTGGTTTCTGATAATTGGGTAGAATACCTACACTTAATAAAATTAGATGGTGAATGGACAGTTATCAATATTATCTGGCAACATAAAGACATAAACCGTTACCCCAAAGAGTAAGAGACACAAAAAGTCGTTTCATATTACTAAAAAACAATTATTTGGTAAACCAGAAACTTAGAACCCGATACCATATTACATTAGTAACGATAAAAATAGTAGAGGCAATAGTTAGAATATAGTAGTACGGTTTAACTACATGTCTATTAAAAAAAGGAATAGTTTTACAAGACATCAAGTAATATTAAAGCACAATTGCAGCAAAACAACTGAAGTTTATACTTCTGCCGTTATAAAAAAGTTTAAAAACTTAAAAGATTTATTAGATTAGTTTCTCATATAAGAAATATATAGTTGTTATATATTTCTTTAGGTGTGTGCAAGTGTTAAAAACAAAAAAGCGATTACAATATGCCTCTTAAACATTTAATACTGAAAGCTAAATTGAATCCGAAAAAACTCTTTTTAATTGATGGATTTGGAGCAATTTTATCTGCCTTTTTATTAGGAGTAATACTTGTTAAATTTGAAATTATATTTGGAATTCCTATTTCGGTGTTATATATCCTTGCTATAATACCGATATTCTTCGCTGCCTATGATTTCTATTGTTATCGAAAAAGAAATCAAAACACAGGATTGTTATTAAAAGGAATCGCAATACTGAATTTAATGTACTGTTTTACATCATTAGGATTGATATTTTATCACTTTAATACAATTAAGGTTTTAGGTTGGACATATATTTTAGTAGAAATTGTAATAGTATTCTCTCTTGCAATAATTGAATTTAGAGTAGGAGAAAAAATAATGAAAGACAGTACACAACAAGAACTGGAGCAAAAAACAAATAAAAATTATTAATGCATTACTAGTACTCTCCTACTTAAAAATTTCTGCAGGTTTTTTTAATATTAAGTAATAGCTATTCAATCAAAACTTTCTTGGATAACTTTCCTTTTCCCGTTTTTAACTCTAAAACATAATTACCAGTTGCTATAGCTTTTGTTTTAAGTTCTATATAATGTTCTATTTTAATATTATTAAACGTTATTACAGACTGCCCTAGCGTGTTATATAATGTTACACATTCTATATCCTCTAATTTAGGGTTTTCAATAACTATAGACGCATTAGTATTAGCAAAATAAAATTCAATATTACTACTATCTACTTCATCTACACTTAAAATATTGTCGGTTGAGAAGCGTAACTCAAAACGGTATAAGTACTCCCCTGCTTCTAAATGTATAGAAAAGGGATTGGTTTTAATATCATGATAGAGTTCTGTTAAAGTATCATAAACATAAACTTCAAAGTTATTAGGGACATTGATAAGCTCGTCTATTTTAAAAGTATTTACACCACTGGAACTTGTATGTATGCCTAAAGGTAGTATTGTAGTATAAGCTTCAATAGTATCAATACCTTGTATTACATACCTTTTATCGTTCATTATCCAATACATATCATCTATTTGTACTTCCGTTTGCTCACCATCGTAACCATAATCAACCCCTAAACTAGCATTAGGATCTACTGTTACTAGCAACTGTCTGTTTATTGCATTTACAGATTGAAATCCTAAACGAATTTTTAATCTTTCGTCTATAGCTTCAGTAATATTAGAGGTATTTGCTCCATTCTTTATAAATACAGAATTAGCGCCTTCTTTTTCAAATACACGTTGTCCGTTATTAAAAATTATATCTCCAGTAATTTCTCCACTAACAAAAAACCCTTGAGAAACAGGAATATAACGTCCTGGCAACTTTGTTGGCACACCTCCATTACCTAGTGTACTTGTTCCAAGAGTAGCAGTAGGCACTGCTCCAGATAAATTATACGTAGCATACCCACCTTGGTAGTTTGTAGTAATATGAGAACCGCCTCCCCAATGTTCCCAAAAATATAATGTTCCAGAAGTTGCTCCGGCACTTTCTATAATTGGTGCATTATCCAAAATAAACTGGTGTGCATCTATTGCAGATGCATAAGGATTACCAACTAAGTATACATTTCCTGCAGTAATAGGTAAAGTAATGGTACCGTTATTAGGCTTCCCCTGAAATGTATAGTTTTGTTCTAATGTAACATTTCCATTAGTATTATTAACCCCTTTCATAGAAAACCCTTCGCCTGCTAATAATGTTCCTGTGCTTTTTATATGTTGCCAATTATAATAATTTGTAGCATCATTACTATATTTCCAAATCCAATAATCTGCTATACTAATTGGGGTTCCTAATGCTCCATCGTAACCAGTAGTAAGAAAATTAATAGCTGTTGGATTTGCTGGATTGGTTCCATCTTTTAATACCTCTGGCACAGTATAACTATTATTATTAGTTGTTGTATTATTTGCTCCTACTGGAGATGCCCAATAATTATAAGTATATAAATCTTGGGTTCCCTGTTGGTCTCGTTCTAAAATCCCAGTACTGTTTACATCTAGGTCACTATTTACAGTTTGAATAAATTGCGATTCGCCTTGTAAATCTATTTTACCATCTAACTTAACATAATTAGTATTCTTTAGTAATTGATCATTTTGTACTTCTATTTCTGCTCCAGAGTTTACTAATAAGCCTAGTAAAGTACGACTATTTACAGTTGTTAGTTTTGCATTATTAACAACTTGAACTATAGCCCAATCTTTATTTGTTGCATTTGCAATATCCCAAACTGTTCCGTTTTCCCACACACTAACATCAGACCAATTTCCTGATGTAGATGCTACATAAGGCATTGGCGCATTTTGTTCTTCTACAGTAGTTATATTGTTAAGTATTCCATCTCGACCAAAGGAAGATTGATCTATTACTCTACCCAATTCTATTGGATCCATTTTATAATACAACTTTAAACTTGATGAAGGCACGCCTATTATATCTTTAGGAATAACTAAACCACGTATTCCAGAACCATTAACTTCTATTTCTTGATAAACTTGTTCTTGTAATTGCGCATTAGACAGTGCCATATCATACACTCTAGTGTCGTCTATAAATGCATTAATATATTCTGTTCCTAAAATAGATCTACCTATTTCATAATCGCCTGAAGCAGCTATTAAACTTCCTGAGGCAGCTACATTTGCCTCCTCTTCCCCATTAATAAATAGTTTTAATTTTGTTCCATTATATATTATAGCAACATGAGTCCAAATATCTTTAGCAATAACCGTAGATGTTGTTGCTGTAAAAGTTCCGTTTACAGTAACCACCGATCCGCTAAACCTTCTATTGGCATCTAACCATAGCTTCACATTATTCTGCTCCATAATAGTAGAAACACTATTAAATGAAGGGTTTAATCTTAACCATGCCATTTGACTTGTTGAATTGGTCCCTCCTATAAAAGAGGATAAATTTATATAATCATCAACCCCATCAAAATCTATTGTTTCTGGGGTTTCACAACAGCCTCCTGTTCCTGTATAAGCATTTATTCTTAGGGCCGCATCTCCTTTTAGTGGTTCTTCAAAAATAGCCTCATTAGAGAAATGTTGCTTTACAGTTCGTAATAAAGACAACCAATCGTATCTGTAACTTATAGTAGTAGACGTTGAAGAAGGTGCTTGACCTTTTAAAATATTAAACGCAGCTTGTAATGTAGTCATTATCTCTTGTCTTACAACTAAATCACTCATTTCAAAATGCTTTAGTAACCCTCCTTTTCCTTGTGCATTTACAGTTCCTCCTTCTCCTAAGAAAAAACGCTCTATTGTTGGCCAATCAATTTGATAATCCCAAAGCGGAATAGATAAATCTGTATTAGCATCTTCAGCTCTTTGTACAATAGCCTCAGCAACTTCTGTAATATGTATTCTGTAGGAACTATTTCCTTCTGGTAAGAGGTCTCTTGCATTTGGATCGTCTCTAGTTGTCGCAAAATTATATTTGTTCATTGTAACAGCAACGGGGTCTGTTGCAAACATTCCTAAGTTATAGGCTACAGCTAATGCCCCAAGCCCGTAGTAAGGATCCGCAGGTGCTTCTATTATTTTAGACCAACATAAATCTTCTGCATAACTATAAAAATTATAAATACTAAAAAAGTTAATAAGGCTTAACATATAAGCATTTACAACAGGAGATTCATCTAACATCGTTGGGTCTATCCCTATATAATCATCCATTAAATTTAATGGATCAATACCAGACGTAGTGCCATCCAGAGCAGCTTCTAACTGAGTTTGATATTCAGGAAAAAAGCTTGGATAGGATATCGCTCTATCTAAACCTGTATATAACTCTACTTCAAATGGTCCATAAGCACCTTCCAAATTTGTATTGAATGGCGAGCCAGCAAAAGGAGTTCCTGAAAAGGTTTCTTTAGCTCCAAACCCCATCATAAACTGCATATCTACATTCATATATTCTTGCCCCATTGCCATGGTCATCCAATACATATAATTACTAGCATTACTTACAATTTCTGTATTTGTTAAATTAACAGTAATTGGTAAATTGTTATAAGGAAACATTATTTGCGTTTCTCCAAGCCAAGTATCTAAAAATCCACCTGAATGCAAACCTCCTCTTGTTCCTAAACCATCTTCGTATCTATGATTTACATCATAAAACTCTGGTGTAAGAATTAAATTAGAAAGTTCTGTTAGTGTAATTGAAGTTTCGTCTTCTGGTTTTTCAGAAATGTTACAATTAGATTGTGAGTAGGTAAATGATATAAAGAATATACCAATGATACAAAACGAAAGTTTAATCATTATTTTGAGGGAATTAAGGGGTTTAATTAAGTGACTAAAATAGTAAAAAAACAATTAGTTTTATAACCAGATTAGAATTCTTCGATAAACTGATCTCTATTTTATTTTACTAAAATTCAAAAGTTTAACAAGCTTAATTAGAAAAATAAGGGAATACAAGAGTTTATAAATACAATAAATAAGTTCAAAAAAACATGTTAAAAAATATTACTCTTCTATAAAATTAAATATTAGTAACTTATCTTCGGGGCAGTTATTTTATTTATATAGATAATAATACCTTTAAAAAAGACAACATAAGTTATAGAATAAAGCTTTAAAAACATGCAAGTACTTCAAAAAATGAAACCTATAAACAAAAAAGAAATTATATTATATCATCTATTATTTTTGGTCTCTTTTTCTTTATTTTCACAAGGGTTGCTTTCCGATAAAAATAATTTTACAAAGCAAGATACACTACGTGGATCTATAACTCCAGAACGAGAATGGTGGGACTTAGGATATTATCATTTAGATATTTCTGTAGACCCAGATAATAAATTTATTAAAGGAAAAAATACTATTAAATATACCGTATTAGAATCGAAATCAATTATGCAAATCGATTTACAAGAGCCTTTAAAGACTACTAAAGCACTTCAAAATAATAAAGAATTAAATGTTCGTAAAGAAGGAAATGCCCATTTTATTACACTTATAGACAATCAAATTAAAGGCAATATTAATAGTATAGATGTATATTATGAAGGGCACCCAAAAGAAGCGGTTCGTGCACCGTGGGATGGAGGAATCTCATGGAAAAAAGACAAAAATGGTAATCATTTTATTGCATCGTCTTGTCAAGGCTTAGGCGCTAGTGTATGGTGGCCAAATAAAGACCATATGTATGATGAGGTTGACAGTATGGATATTAGTGTAAACGTACCTAGCAAACTAATGAATATATCCAACGGTAGACTTAAAAAAATTGAACCGAAAACGAATAACACAACAACATACCATTGGACTGTAAAAAACCCAATAAACAATTACGGTGTAAATATAAACATTGGAGACTACGTAAATTTTTCTGAAGTATACAAAGGAGAAAAAGGAGATTTAGATTTAAATTATTATGTACTTAAATATAATCTAGAAAAAGCTAAAAAACACTTTACAGATGCTCCAAAAATGATGAAAGCCTTTGAACATTGGTTTGGCCCTTATCCTTTTTATGAAGATAGCTTTAAATTAGTAGAAGTACCATATTTAGGAATGGAGCACCAAAGCTCTGTAACATACGGAAACAAATACCTTAAAGGTTACTTAGGTAGTGATTTATCTGGAACAGGATGGGGCTTAAAATTCGACTTTATAATTATACATGAAGCTGGACACGAGTGGTTTGCTAATAACATTACTAATATAGATATTGCAGATATGTGGATTCATGAAAGCTTTACAGCTTATTCCGAAAACCTGTTTTTAGATTATTATTATGGTAAAAAAGCTTCAGCAGAATATGTTATTGGAACACGCAGAAGCATCCAAAACGATCGCCCAATAATTGGTACATACAATGTTAACTCTGAAGGTTCTGGAGACATGTACTATAAAGGTGCTAATATGCTACACACCATAAGACAACTCGTAAATAATGATAAAAAATGGAGAACTATACTAAGAGGGCTCAATAAAGAATTTTATCATAAAACTGTAACTACAGAACAAATAGAAAACTATATGTCAAATAAATCTGGAATAAAATTGAAACCTATTTTCGACCAGTACCTTAGAGATATTAGAATTCCAGTTTTAGAATACAGCATAAAAAAAAGAAAGTTAGAGTATAAATGGACCAATGTTGTAGATAAATTTAAAATGCCTATACAAATTACTATAGATGGAAAACAACGTTGGATAAAACCAACAAAAAAATATAAAACATTAAAATTACCTTCTAAAGATTCAAAAATTGAAGTAGATAAAGACTTTTATGTAAAAGTAAAAAAAGGATAAAAGTTATGGAAGTACCCGAACTTTATTTTAAAACCAATGTAGAATGGAGAGAATGGCTGCATAATAATCATGCTATATCTAATGGAGTATATCTTATTTTTTATAAAGTTGAAAACCCAGAACCCTCCATGCGTTGGGAAGACGCCGTAAAAGTTGCACTTTGTTACGGTTGGATAGACTCTACTGTTAAAAGTTTAGGCAACGGAAAACGCAGACAATATTTTTGTAAAAGAAACCCTAAAAGTGTTTGGAGTGCATTAAACAAACGCTATATAAAAGAGTTGACAAAAGCTAAACTAATGCAAAAAAGCGGTTTAGCAATAATAGAAATTGGCAAAACAAATGGTTCATGGACTGCCTTAGATGAGGTTGAGAAAGGAGTTATTCCACCAGAATTACAACATGCTTTCGATAAAAATCCAGTAGCATACACTAATTATAAAAACTTCGCTCCATCGTATCGTAAACATTATTTATACTGGTTAAATCAAGCAAAAAGAGAGGAAACCAGACAAAAAAGAATAGTAGAAATCATAGAATTTTGTGAAGCAAACATTAAATCCAGAAGCACTAGATAATTGATTTTCATACACATATAAATAAATAATTCTCATTTTTTTAGCAAAAAAGAAGTAAATTAGATATCTAATTTACTAAAAACATGAAAAAAACGTTACGTTTATTATTTCTCATTCTTGTTTTTCTTCCCTTATTTACATGCCAAAAAGAATCCTGCTTAACAAAAAACCAAAAAGAATACTTATCGCAAAACCCCAATTTGGTTATAGCGCTTTTTATTTACTACCCGCCCTATCAATTTGTAAATGATGATGGCCATGTAGATGGCATTCTTGTTGATTACTTGCGAACACTTGAAGAAAAAATTGAATACAAATTTAAAAAGAAGGTCTTTACTAATTGGCAAACTCTAATGAGTGAAGCAGAACAAGGGAATATTGATTTAATACTAGAAATTCAAAATACACCAGAGCGTCAAAATTATTTAACGTTTACAAAACCTATATTTTTTAATGATCATGTTATAGTCTCAAAAAAAGGGAGTGGTTTTAAAAATTTAAACGATTTAAAAGGAAAAAAAATAGCTGTAGGAGACGAACACTCTATAGAAGAATACTTAAGAAATAAATACCCAGAGCTAGTTTTAGTTCCTTTGGTTGATGAAAAAGCAAGTTTAAAAGCGCTATCTTCTGGAAATGTTGATGGATTTATTGGACTTAAATCTGTAGTGAATTATACTATTAAAAAAGAAAATCTAACAAATATTGAAATTAACTCCTCTATAAATTTCAAGTACAAATTAAGTATGGGCATCAATAAAAAGAGACCCACACTAGCAAAAATTATAAAGAAAGGAAGTAATGCTATAAGCATAAACGAAAAAAATGAAATATTAGATAAATGGCTTTTTAATATTGTAAAACCAATACACAAAAAACCTATTTTCTGGAAGATATTATTAAGCGCTTTACTCTCTATTTTATTAGCTCTTTTTCTTTTTAATCGATACTTAAAAAGTATAGTAAAGAAAAAAACAAGAGAATTAAGAGTCGCTAAGTTAAAAGCAGAAAAAAGAAGCAACTTAAAAACCTTGTTTTTACAAAATATTTCTCACGAAGTAAGAACACCGTTAAACAGTATAATTGGTTTTAGTAATCTTTTAAAAGAAGGTAAAGTTACTAAAACCGATTATATAGAGACTATAACCCAAGAGAGTAATAAACTTACTAACATATTAAATAATATAATTGAAATATCTGAATTAACAACAGATAAAAAAAAACCAATACTTCATGCCTTTTCACTACATAAAGCATTAAATATTATATCTGAAATATATGACTCTAAAGCAAAGCACAAAGGCTTAAATTTTCAATTTAATAACAACCTTGCTGTAGATGAAGACTATATTATATCTAACAAGTCTAGAGTTGTTAAAGCCATAAGTAACGTATTAGACAATGCCGTAAAATTTACTAACACTGGGCATATTACATTTACAGTTAGCGTTAAAAACAATACCATACATATCATTATCACAGATACTGGCATTGGAATAAAACCAGAATTATCTAAAATTGTTTTTCGTGAATTTTATCAAGAAGAAAAAGAGTTGTCTAAAAAATATGATGGATTAGGAATAGGACTTTCTATAGCTAATGAAAATATAAAATCTCTTGGAGGCAATATTAGTTTAGTTTCTACAGAAAAAAAAGGAGCTACATTTATAATTACATTACCATTTAAACCAACTATAATACCAGAAAGAGAAATAATAAAACCAATTAATAGTACTTTAAAAATTCTCATTGCTGAAGATATGAGACTAAATTATTTAGTTCTTGAAAAAACATTAGACCAAATTATCCCAGATAATAAAGAAATTATCTGGACTAAAAATGGAAAAGAAGCCGTAGAAAAAGTAAAAAAATCAAGGTTCGACATCGTTTTAATGGATATAAAAATGCCTATTTTAGATGGATACGAAGCAACAAAACAAATCAAGCAAATAAAACCTACCCTTCCAGTAATTGCACAAACCGCTTACGCTCATGAAGAAGATTATAATAAAGCTATTACTATTGGGTTTGATGGCTATTTAACAAAGCCCATAAGTTTAAAAGCCTTAAAAAGAGCACTTCAAGACTTTTTTGTAATTCCTTAATTTGTTTACGACCAATATAAACATGAACATAAAAAAAGTAACATTTTTAAATAGTGAAGGCTTACAACTTACTGGCAGATTAGAACTACCTGTAAACCAACACCCACACAATTTTGTAATATTTGCACATTGTTTTACATGCAACAAAAACTTATCGGCAGTAAAAAATATTAGTCGAGCACTAACCGCTAATGGTTTTGGTGTATTGCGATTTGATTTTACTGGACTAGGAGAAAGCGACGGCCATTTTGAAGACACTAATTTCTCGGGTAATGTTGATGATTTACTACAAGCTTCAAATTTCTTAAAAGAAAATTATAAAGCACCTTCCCTACTTATTGGGCACTCTTTAGGAGGTGCCGCTGTTATTTTTGCAGGTTCTAAAATAGAATCCGTTAAGGCCATTGCTACTATTGGAGCGCCATCGAACCCAAAACATGTTCAACATTTATTACACAATAGTATTGAAGATATTAAAGCTACAGGTAAAGCTTCTGTAAATATTGGAGGTCGTAATTTTACCATTAAAAAACAGTTTCTAGACGATATTGAAGCACAATCACTTCCCGAAGTTGCTAAAAACTTACGCAAAGCTTTATTAGTAATGCATTCCCCACAAGACACTACAGTAGGTATTAAAAATGCAGAGGAAATATATATCGCTGCACATCATCCAAAAAGTTTTGTATCTATAGATGGAGCCGATCATTTATTAATGAATGCTAATGATTCTGTCTATGTAGGTAATGTAATAGCCAATTGGGCACAACGCTATGTAAATAAGCCAAAAACAGAATCATTAAAAACTCAACATCAAGTTATAGCTAGTTTAAATACCGAAGATGGGTTTACCACACAAATAAAAGTTGGTAACCATTACTTAACTGCTGACGAGCCTACAAGTTATGGTGGTAACGATTTTGGTCCTTCTCCATACGAGTTGGTTTCTGCCGGTTTATCTGCTTGTACAGCAATGACTATACAAATGTATGTAAAGCATAAAGGTTGGGATTTACAAAATGTAGAAGTCCACACGAGTTATGGAAAACATCACGCCGTAGATTGCGAAGATTGCGATAATACCTCAGCTAGAATAGACACTTTTAATCGTGAAATACAATTAACTGGTAATTTAGACGACAAACAAATAACACGTATTCTTCAAATAGCAGATAAATGTCCAGTACATAAAACATTACATAACGAGATACAGGTACTTACTAAATTAGTTAAGTAAGCAATATTTCTTAAACTATATTTATAAGGATTTAACTTTTAACGTCACTTCGAGTGATTTCGAGGTACGAGAAATTGTATCGAGAAGCTTTACAACTCGAATAATTCTAGATACAAAATTCCTAAAAAGAAATTTCACTCGAACTGACGTTATAAAACAAATAATGTTAAGTAGATTACATTTATCATTTTAAATCTCGTATTTTAGAACATGAAATTATCTTATGTATATATTTTAAAATGTTCTGACAATTCATACTACACAGGAATTACATCAAACTTAGAACAAAGAATAATTGAACATAAAACTGGTAAACATAAAGACAGCTATACTTACAAAAGAAGGCCTTTAGATATTGTATTCTACTCAGAATTTACAGATATTAACTTTGCTATTGAAACAGAGAAACAAATAAAAAAATGGTCTAGAGCTAAAAAAGAAGCTTTGATTAATAATGAATATAATAAGCTTCCTAATTTATCTAAAAAGATATTTGATAAATCTTAATTAAAATTTACTCCAAACGTCAGTTCGAGTGATTTTGAGGTACGAGAAATCGTATCGAGAAGCTTTACAACTCAAATGGTTCTCGATACAAAATCCCCAAAAGGGAATTTCACTCGAACTGACGCTATGATTCCAATTTTACTCCAAACGTCACTTCGAGTGATTTCGAGGTACGAGAAATTGTATCGAGAAGCTTTACAACTCAAATCGTTCTCGATACAAAATCCCTAAGAGGGAATTTCACTCGAACTGACGCTGTAATTTCAATTTTACTCCAAACGTCACTTCGAGTGATTTTGAGGCACGAGAAATTGTATCGAGAAGCTTTACAACTCGAATCGTTCTAGATACAAAATCCCTAAAAAGGGAATTTCACTCGAACTGACGTTATCGTTTAATGACAAAGTCGTTACTCGTTAATCTTAGAACTCGCAATGCCTTTTCTTACTCTTGTTTTAGATTCCTGTTTTCACAGGAATTATATGCTATAGTTTATAAACCACTTATAAAGCTTCCGTAAGGATCTTTAAACTGTGTCCCTTCAGTATAACGGTATTTACTTAGTAGTTTAAATTGTACTAAGCCCCATAATACAAACTCTTTAACAAAGTAGCTTTCTTCTTTTAATAGTTTGGGTTGGTACGCTCCTAATAAATCGTCTAGCGGTGTTATGGCATCTAAAAGTGCTTTGTATTCTTTGTCTCTTAAATCGTCTAACAACTCGAAACCTTCACTATTATTAAAAAACCAAGACACGATATCGTCATAAGGACTTTCATCACCTTGCTTTTGCAGTTTTTCAATTTTAGGAAAGAATTCTGGAAACAGACTTTGTACTGCCTCCCCTATTAAATTGTGTGCTACTTTGGCTGCACCTTCTTGTTCGCCTTCGTAAACCAATTCTACTTTTCCTGTTATAGAAGGTATAATCCCTACAAAATCGCTAAGTCGTACCATCGTTTTATTGTCTCCTGCTTTTAAGGCACGGCGCTCGGCGGTACTTAATAGGTTTTGGTAAGCTGTTATACTTAATCGTGCACTCACTCCACTTTTAGCGTCTATGTACTCGCTTTCTCTCGCTTCAAATACAATTTGTTCTAATAGATCTTTAGC
>NZ_JBSHNS010000151.1:0-28130 GCF_053601635.1 Pontimicrobium sp. MEBiC01747 | reverse complement strand
CTGCAATACTATGTATTAGTTGTGGTTTCTATTCATTATCTGGAGCAAACACAGGGGAAGCAAAAACATATCAAGTTAACTACTTTCAAAATAATGCTATTTTAGTAGAGCCTGGGTTAGATAGAGATTTTACTCTTGCATTACAGGACTTAATATTAAACCAAACTAACTTAGAGTTAGTTACCTCTAACGGAGATTTAGTTTACGAAGGTGAAATTACAGATTATAGAATAGCGCCAACAACAGCTACAGCAAATAATACAGCAGCACAAAACAGATTAACAATAACGGTTAAAGTAAGTTTTGTAAATAAAACAAAAGAAGAAAATAATTTTGACAAAAGCTTTTCTTTCTTTTATGATTTTGCAGGTAGCGCACAGCTTTCTGGAAATACAAAAGCAACCGCATTCGATGAGATTTTTGAGCGTTTAACACAAGATATTTTTAATGCTTCTTTAGCAGATTGGTAATGAATCAAGCAGAGCTTACTAACATATTGCAACAACCGCAAACGGTTACAAAAACACAAACCGAAGATTTAAAAACTATAATTAATAGTTTTCCATATTTTCAATCTGCCCGTGCCGTTTATTTAAAAGGCTTAAAAAATTCAGAAAGCTTTAAATATAATCAAACATTAAAAATAACAGCTGCTTACACTACAGATAGAAGTATCTTATTCGACTTTATTACTTCAGATGCTTTTAAACAAAATGAAATATCGCAATTTATAAAACAAAACACATCGCATTTAAAAGATATAGATGTTACAGTAGAAGATATTTCTGTAAATAACACAATAACACTAGACAGCGATTTAAAACAACAGTTTGAAGACACTAAAGATATTATCTTCGACCCAAGTTTATTTCAACCTAAAACAGAAGAAAATCAAGATTCAACTCTTGAAACTACCTCGATTATAAAAGCTGAAGAAAAGCGTTTAAAAACAGAAACTCCTACACCTAGCGAAATATTAAATTTAGGAAAACCTCTAGAGTTTAATAAAACAGAAACTCACTCTTTTAACGAATGGTTAAACCTAACAAGTTTAAAACCTATTGAAAGAGAAAATGTAAAAGAAAGTAAAAACGATAAAGAGGCAGTAGAAGACAATAAAATAGAAAACACCACATTAACACGGCATAAAAAGTTTGAACTTATAGAGCAGTTTATAAGTAAAAACCCAAAACTAGAAGCGCCTAAAAAAGGAAGCTCACACCACAATATAGCTAAAGCTCAGATGATTCAACCCGAAGCATTAATGACAGAAACTTTAGCAAGGATATATGTAGAACAAAAGAACTATAAAAAGGCAATTCAATCTTATAAAATTTTAAGTTTGAAATATCCAGAAAAAAGTGGTTTCTTTGCAGACCAAATTAAGGCAGTTAAACAATTACAAGAACAAAATAACACAAAATAATGAGTACGTTTACAATATTTTTAGCACTAATGGTAGTAGTAGCATTTCTACTAGTTGTAGTAATTATGGTGCAAAACCCTAAAGGTGGAGGTTTATCTTCTTCTTTTGGAGGTGGTGGAACACAGCAATTAGGAGGTGTAAAGAAAACTACCGATTTCTTAGACAAAAGTACTTGGATATTAGCAACTATCTTAATAGCATTAATTCTTGCTTCTAATTTAGCAATAGATAATGGTTCTAGAATTCAAGACTCTAAAGCTTTAGACCCAGATAATATTCAACAAGTAGAGCCTGTGCAAACACCTGTAATAGATGAAACAGCAACAAAAGCTGCAGACTCAACGAACTAATAATATTACATATACAATATATTTAAGCCAACTTTACAGTTGGCTTTTTTTGTTTATTAATCTTGTTCTTTTCATAGAAACAGTAAGACATCTGAAACTTTGTCAGTACCCTCCTATTGGCACATTTTTAGCTTAGCTTAACACGTAAATAAAAATTTAATTAATTAAAACATACATTTAAAATGAGTAAAGTAAACATTAAACCACTAGCAGATCGTGTTCTTGTAGAGCCTTTACCAGCAGAAACTAAAACGGCATCGGGCTTATACATTCCAGATTCTGCACAAGAAAAACAACATAAAGGAACTGTTGTAGCAATAGGAACAGGTAAAAAAGACGAACCATTAACCGTAAAAATTGGAGATACAGTACTATACGGTAAATATTCTGGTTCAGAATTAAAATTAGATGGTAATGATTATTTAATGATGAGAGAAGAAGATATTCTTGCAATTATCTAAAATAGCTTTTGGCTTCTGGCAATTTGCCTTTAGCAAAACATAATAAAAACTAAATAATATACTCTAGCTAAAAGCCAATGGCAAATAGCTAAAAATTAAGTAAAAAAATGGCAAAAGATATAAAATTCGATATAGAAGCACGTGACGGATTAAAACGTGGTGTAGACGCTTTAGCAAATGCAGTAAAAGTAACATTAGGACCTAAAGGACGTAATGTAATTATTAGTCGCTCGTTTGGAGCACCACAAGTAACAAAAGATGGTGTTTCTGTAGCAAAAGAAGTAGAGTTAGAAAACCCATTAGAAAACATGGGCGCTCAAATGGTAAAAGAAGTTGCTTCTAAAACTAATGATTTAGCAGGAGATGGTACTACAACTGCAACAGTACTTGCGCAAGCAATTGTAAAAGAAGGTCTAAAAAATGTTGCTGCAGGTGCAAATCCAATGGATTTAAAACGCGGTATAGACAAAGCTGTTTCTGCAATAGTAGAAGATTTAGGAAAGCAAGCTAAAGAAGTAGGAAGTTCTTCAGAAAAAATAAAGCAAGTTGCTTCAATCTCTGCAAATAATGATGAAATTATTGGAGATTTAATCGCTAATGCTTTTGGAAAAGTAGGAAAAGAGGGCGTTATAACAGTAGAAGAAGCTAAAGGAACAGATACTTATGTAGATGTTGTAGAAGGTATGCAGTTTGACAGAGGTTACCTATCTCCATATTTTGTTACCGATAGCGAAAAAATGATTACAGATTTAGAAAACCCTTATGTTTTATTGTACGATAAAAAAGTATCTACAATGAAAGATTTACTTCCAGTTTTAGAGCCAGTTGCACAAACAGGAAAACCATTATTAATTATAGCAGAAGATGTTGATGGTGAAGCATTAGCAACTTTAGTAGTAAATAAATTACGTGGTTCTTTAAAAATAGCAGCTGTAAAAGCACCAGGTTTTGGAGACAGACGTAAAGCAATGCTAGAAGATATTGCAATTTTAACAGGAGGTACTGTTATTTCTGAAGAAAGAGGATTTACTTTAGAAAATGCTACATTAGAAATGTTAGGTACTGCTGAGCGTATTACTATAGACAAGGATAATACAACTGTTGTAAATGGCTCTGGAGATAAGGATATGATTAAAAACAGAGTTAATCAAATAAAATCTCAAATTGAAACGACAACTAGTGATTACGATAAAGAAAAACTACAAGAACGTTTAGCTAAGTTGGCTGGAGGTGTTGCTGTACTTTATGTAGGTGCTGCTAGTGAAGTAGAAATGAAAGAGAAAAAAGACCGTGTGGATGATGCCTTACATGCTACGCGTGCAGCCGTAGAAGAAGGTATTGTTGCTGGAGGTGGTGTAGCCTTAATAAGAGCAAAATCTGTTTTAGAAAAAATTACAACAGAAAACCTAGACGAAACTACAGGAATACAAATTGTAGCTCGTGCTATAGAAGCACCTATTCGTACTATTGTTGAGAATGCAGGAGGAGAAGGAAGTGTTGTAGTGTCTAAAATAATTGAAGGTAAAAAAGATTTTGGTTACGATGCTAAATCTGAAGCTTATGTAGACATGCTTAAAGCTGGAATTATCGATCCTAAAAAAGTAACACGTATTGCATTAGAAAATGCAGCATCTGTTTCTGGAATGATTTTAACTACAGAGTGTGCTTTAATAGACATTAAAGAAGATGCACCTGCTGGTGGTGGAATGCCTCCAATGGGTGGTGGAATGCCAGGTATGATGTAATATCATTATATAAACAACAAAATAAGCCTATTTCTTATTCATTTAAGAAGTAGGCTTTTTTTATAACATCAAAATTATATATTTTTAGTTTTTAATCCCTACTAAATGCTACCAACAACTCAATTAAAAACGATTTTTAATACAATTGTTAATCAAGACACTACGCCATTACAATTGGTAGAAACTTTAAAATCCTATAAAGCACTTTTATTAAAAGCTACAGATATAGATTTAGAATCCGAAGAGCATAAACAAGACATTCACTCTCACAATGGTATTGCCATAGGCACAACATGGGCAGCAGCTTGTATAGATGATTTTGTAAGAACAAAACAGTTTATAAAAGGTATACAACACAGCATAGAAGACATAAAAAAAACTAAAAAAGAAACAATACGTATATTATATGCTGGTACTGGTCCTTTTGCAACTTTAATACTACCCATTTTATCACAATACAATCCAGAACAAATACAGGTTACACTATTAGATATTAACCCTAAGAGTATTAAAAACCTTAGAAGTGTTATAAACTATTTTGAATTAAAAAATTATGTAAAAAGTATTGCCTGTACAGATGCTACTAAATATAAAATTAAAGAGCAGCCAGATATTATATTGAGCGAAACAATGCAAAATAGTCTTCTTAAAGAGCAGCAGGTTCCTATTATGCTTAACCTTATTTCTCAAGTAGATAAAAACACTATAATTATCCCTAAAAATATAGAATTAACATTAGGCTACGTAAAACGTAAAGTTGATTTCGATTTAAAAGGTGTTGAAAAACAATATAAAACAATTGCTCCTATTTTAAATTTTAACCAATCTCACATCTATAACTATTTAAAAAATAATTGTGCAACTGATTATTCGTTAGAAAAAAACATAGTACTCCAAGAAAATAACGATAAAGACTACTCTACTTTAGCAATCTTAACAAAAATTGAAGTTGTAGATAATATTAATATTAATTACAATGAAAGCGGTTTAACTATCCCTCACTTTTTATTTGATACAAAAGAAACAAAGCCAAAAAAAATTACTTTAAAGTATGTTCTTGAACCCGCACCAATCTTCACATATACCATAGCTTAATCTTTAAACAATTTTCTTAATTACATATTAAAAAAATGTTAGATTAAATACAACTAATCTCCTAACAGAAATTAACTACACACAACCTAACATTATATATTAAGTAAAGTTTGCCTTACTTAATTTTCCTTTTTTTCGTCCTTATGGTCATCTATTACTTCCTCATCTCTATATTTACAACAAGGATGAACAGAAGCATAGGCTTCGTCTGTTGCTTTTATGGTTTTAGTATCGTGACCCACAGATGCTATTTTCTTTTGGATAGTTTCTAAATCTGTTTTTCGTTCATCGAAAATTAATTTTAGCTCGTGTGTTTTAACATTCCAAACTGCAGATTTCACACCCTTTGTTTTTAAACTTGCTTTTTCAATACGTTGCTTACACATCATACACACACCATCAACCTCTATGGAAGCTCTTGCATTTTTATTTTGTGCAAAAGTTACTGTGCTTACTAAAAAGGCAATCATTATAATATACTGTTTCATTTGTTTAAATTTTATTGTTTTTATTAGTTAACTACAATTCACTATTAAATAGTTCTGTTGGTATTAAAATTTGTTATAGTTTATTTTATAATCGTTTTTAATTTATTTTATAACGTAAACCTACATAATAACTACTCCCAAATATAGGACCATATACAAAAGTAGTATCAAAATTTGAACCAAAAGGAGCATCAGCCCCTAAAATTGGAGTTTTCTGCCTTGTATTGGTTATATTTTCTCCTCCTAAATAGACTTCTAACTTAGAGGAAAATACTCTGGTTATTTGTGCATTTAGTGTTTCTACACTTGGTGAATGTGTTGGTAATTGGTATTGAGGTAAATTACTTAACGTAGACGAAAAACGCTGTTCTCCTAGCCAATTATATGTTACATCAAATTTCCATTGCGATGCATCACCCTCACTAACAGCTGTTTCATAAGAAGCATTTGCAAATATTCTATGTTTTGGAGTTAATGGCTTATCTAGTTTTCCTGAGTTATATTGTGTTTTTATATCGTAGTATTTATACGCCGTACGTAAATTAAAATGCTCAAAGACATTATAGTTAAATTCAAACTGAAGACTATTTGCATAACTCGCCCCTTTTAAGTTGTAAAAACGTACCTCATTAGGGTTTTCATAATCTACAACAACTTGGTCTTGAAAATCAGTTTTATAAAAATCTAAAGTAATGTCTGCCTTTCTACCAAATAAATTAAACCCTTGTAGAAAAGACACTCCATAATTCCATGCTATTTCTGGCTTCAACCCATAAATTTCACCTTCATTATTTTCTATATTAATAACTCTAGAGGTTGAAAATAATTTCTGGTTTTCTGCAAAAATATTAGCACCTCTTTTTCCTCGTCCAACTGAAGCTCTCAAAGCAGATTTCTCCCAAGGAGTATAACGTAAATGTAGTCTTGGCGTTACAAAAGTACCTAATGCACTATGCGTATCTACTCGTAAACCTGCCGTTAAATTTAACTTTCCTAAATCGTCATAATTATATTCAAAAAAAGCACCAACACCACTTTCTGTTCTTTCAATATTTAATGTATTTACATCTTCTTTATAATTATCGTAAGTATAACTTATGCCTGTTTTTACTTTATGTCTAGAATCGCTAATTATAGAATTATACATAACATTAGCGTATGCACTATTGTGCAAAATATTATACACATTAAACCCAAAATAAGAGTCTTGTTTATGGTTACTATATGCTCCTTGAACACCTATACTTTGGTATGGTATTTCTGGATTTACATATCCTAATTTTGCAGAGACTTCATAGCGCCTTGTATCTATCTCACTCCCCCAAGCATTAGTTGTAAACTTATCTGTATCTGGATTAAAGTTTACTTGTCCCGCTTGTTTTTCGTCGTTTAAATACTTTAAATTAATAAAGCTTAAAAATCCTTTTTCTGGATTGGTATATTGCCAACGGTTCATTAAATTTACTTGCTTAGCTAATGGCAAATCTAGAAAGGTGTCGTTATTTTTATCGAACATTTCATTTCTAGAATCCCCATGTAAATAGACTCCTGTACTCCATTTATCATTAACCCTTGTGTTTAAATGCGTGTTTAGTTCTAGTCTTCCATTTACGGCTCCATAGGCATTTACAAAAAACTTGTTGTCTGTTGTAGGTTTTACTAGTTCTGCATTAATTTGCCCTGCTATGCTTTCATAGCCATTAACAACACTGCCTGCGCCTTTAGTTATTTGTATACTTTGCACCCATGTACCTGGAATAAAACTTAATCCAAAAGCCTGAGAAGCGCCACGAATAGATGGGATATTTTCTGTTGCTATTAAAATATAAGGGCTCGTTAAGCCTAACATTTTAATTTGTCGCGTTCCTGTTACAGCATCAGAGAAATTAACATCTATAGATGGGTTTGTTTCAAAACTTTCAGACAGATTACAACATGCAGCTTTTAATAACTCATCGCTACTAACGGTTATAATGTTTTGCGACTTTAAATAGGATTTAGCAGTTGCTTGTTTTCTTGCTGTTACTGTTACTTCCTTTAAGGTACTTGTAGATTGTAATGAATGTGTTATATTTTTAGGGCTGGCAACTGTTATAGTATCTGTTTTAAAACCAACATAACTAATCACTAATTGTTTGTACTCTTTTTTATAAGGTAAATTAAAATTCCCTTCAAAATCTGTAACCGTACCTACTTTAGTATTTAACCAATACACATTAGCACCTGGTAATCCTAGTTTTTCATTATTTGTATTTGCTTCCCATATTGTACCATTAGCAGTTTCTTGAGACCATAATAGTAAAGGGAATAGTATTATTATATATAATATATATTTCACTTGTTTTGTATCATTTTATGTGAGCGTATTTTTAATTAATTTGTTTGCTTTAACAATGTCTGTTCTACTACAAAAACTGTTTAATTAACATAATAACTGCCATAACTATCATTATTGTATTTTCAATAAAAGTTGCCTTAGTCATTGGTAATTTTAAAGCAGTGCCCAAACAAGCACATTTTATCGCTCTTTTGCTTAGTAAAGACTGTGTTACACCAATTGTAGTTATTCCTAAAATAATTATAGTAAGGATTAATGCCAATGAAATTTGAATACGAAATAAAAACAAGACACCTAGTGCTATTTCTATAAAAGGATAAACAACAGCATAACTTGGAATCGCTTTAGCTAAAGGGTCGTACATTTTAAAAGATTCTGGAAACCCTTTTAAATCTAATAATTTAAAAAAGCTAAAGACGATATAAAATATCCCCATAAAATCGAGCATAAAACCAGACCAATCCCAATTTTTATAATGCAACCCTATTGCTATTAATAAAATATATGTGAAAATTAAAAATAAAGGCTTTAACTGTTTTAATTCACTTTCATGAATTAGAGTATGCTTTTCTTCACTATTTGCATTATTATCATACTTCTTAGAAATCGTAAATTTTTCTGGTAGAGCGTCTTGAAGTACTTTAAGCGAAATATGCTTGGAAGATTCTAAAACAGCTTCCTCTTGTCTTAAATTTACAGAGACATTATTTACATATTCTAATGCGCTTAATTTTGTTTCTACAGAATTTCTACAGCCATTACAGGTCATTCCTGTAACTGTATATGTATATTTCATTTGCTTTTAATTTGAGTTATTAACTATTTAGTCATACTTACTATATTATATAAATAGTAGAGCATAAAAAAGCAATAAATCAAATTAAAAATACGCTGTCTAATAGTTGAATATTGTAGACCAAATTGGGTGGAGCATAATGCTCATGTGGTATTATTTTCTTGGGAAGCTTTGTATATATAGACTCAAAAGAATAAGTAAGTATAGCAGCAAAGCCTTGTAAAGACTTCTCTACATCATCAAAATCGTTAATTCTTAATTCGTCTTGCCCTTCAACAACTTCAACAACATCTTTACAACATTTTTTTGTTGTAATAACTTCTTGTTGCAGGTTAGAGGTTTCCATGCCGCACTTCTGTACTACATCAAAAATAGATATGTCTATTAGTTTATTACCACAATAATGCTTTTCAACTTTTAAAGATACCGTTGAAAGTAACACCAGTAGCGCTAAACTTAAAGAAAATAATTTATATGCAATTTGTTTAACCACATACAAACTTACAAAATTTGAAGTTATAATATTAAGTTTAAAACAGGATTAACACTGTTATTATTTTTTACATCACACTCCTTTTCTGTGATAATAAAATGCTGGTAATAAAAGTAATAAGAGTAAAGGTTGTATTAAAAAACGTCGAATATTAAAAAACAGATAATACTCCTCTTGTTTAGGGTTAGTTACAAAATATAGAAAGCATGCAATTAAAATACAGTAAGCAACAATATATAGTAATAACGAAAACTTAACGATACTAATATCTTTAAAAAAAACAAAGAGTATCGCTAATGAAACGACTGTATTTAAAAGATACCGTAAGCTAGTAAATAGCGTTAGTTTAAATGTTTCTTGACGAGGAGAATCTAGATACAAATAATCACTTTGAAAAAAGGTTAAATAAGGGTCGTAAAACAGCTCATTTTCAAATAAGCGAATTAAAGCTAATATTCCAAATAGTATAAACAGCCAAATGTATTTTTTGTATTTATCCATTGTTTTTTCCAATATTAGAAAATTTGTTTACCCATAACATCCATAGTAAAAATACCATACCATATATAATAGCAGGAAAAACAACTGAATGTAAAACTTCGCTTCGCCAAGGATAATGGTATAACCCAATGGACAAAATAACAATTCGAAATAAATTAACAATATAAATGGCTATAGCTCCAATTAATACAAATAGAATTGTTGTTTTTCGTTTTCCAGAAAATGCAATAACAAATGAAATAAAAAGTATAATTATACTAACCGAATTACAACCCTCTATTACCCTTGCTAAGTATTTTTCTCTAACAATTAACTTCATTGAAGGCTCATCTGGGTGTGGTACAACTTTAGAAGCATAGCCTATAGTGTTTAATATAGCTTGTGTTTGGTCTGCAACAAGATTAGTTATATAATCAGGATAATAATTAAAATCTTTAGAGGCATCTAAATATAATTTATACCCAAAAGACAATACACCATACACCAATAAAAATGTAAGGATAAACTTTATTACAGACTTATATTTTATAAGAAGTGCTTTCAATATTAATTTTAACTTATTGCTGTTAAATTTATACAAATTAAAACGTTGAAATTACGTCTTTTTAAATACTTTTGCCAAAATTTTTATACCTATGATTTTTGAAACATTAAAACCGCAAATAGAAACTATCATTTCCAATGCCAATAATACTCTAGATGACAGCTTATTACAAATATGCGAATTACTTGAAGCTAACATTGAGTACTATAATTGGGTAGGGTTTTATTTTAAAAATGGTGATAAAAATGAATTAAAGTTAGGGCCTTACGTTGGTGAACCTACTGACCATACTATTATCCCTTTTGGAAAAGGCATTTGCGGGCAAGTAGCAGTAAGTAATGAAAATTTTGTAGTACCAGATGTAGCAGCACAAGATAATTACATTGCTTGCAGTATTACTGTAAAGGCAGAAATTGTAATTCCTATTTTTGTTAATGGTGAAAACATTGGGCAGATAGATATCGATTCTAATACGCCTGACCCTTTTACAGAAGCAGATGAGCGTTTTTTAGAGTTTGTTTGCGAAAAGGTTGCTGGGTTATTAGTTTAAATTCTCTATGAGAAATAGTATGTAATTTAGACCTTTCAGGTTTTTAAAAACTAACTATTTATATCTATTTTAAAAGAAAACAATTAATATATAAAGACCTTTCAGGTTTTAAAACCTGAAAGGTTTCGAATAAAAATAATACTCTTTTCTACATTTAATTGTTTTGCTCTCTTTTAAAAACTGAAAGTATAAACCTAACAATAATAGTAATGAGCCCAATAATTATTAATATAATAACCGTTGGTGGAATTAACCCTTTCCAAAACTGAATATTAGTAATATCCCAAGCCCAACCTACAGTTTTATTTACTCCATAAGTTTTATCTGTCGTTAAAAAGTATATAATAAACGTAGTAATTAACACGATTGCTGTTATTATATATAACTTCCAAAAACTTAATTTTGTCTTCATTCTGCTAATATACAAAACCACTACAGCGTTATTGTTGATAACTCTAAAATTTAGTTGAAAAAATGACTGGGAATTAGCTAATAAAAATTCAGCAATTTATTACATTTGATGGCTTATTAAAACAACTACTAATGAGCAACAACAAAACAATTAAATCTGCATTAATTTCTGTATTTAGTAAAGATGGTTTAGAACCAATTGTACAAGAATTAAACGCGCAGGGTGTCACTATTTATTCTACTGGTGGAACCGAAAAATTCATTAAAGACTTAGGTATAGATGTCGTTCCTGTAGAGGATGTAACCTCTTACCCTTCTATTTTAGGTGGTCGTGTAAAAACATTACACCCAAAAGTATTTGGTGGTATTTTAAACAGACAAAATCATGATGGAGATGTTGCAGAAATGTCAGAATACGACATTCCGCAAATAGATGTCGTTATTGTCGATTTATATCCTTTTGAAAAAACAGTAGCTTCTGGTGCTCCTAACCAAGATATTATTGAAAAAATTGACATTGGTGGTATTTCTTTAATTCGTGCAGCTGCAAAAAATTATGCAGATGTTATTTGTGTATCATCTGTAAACGATTATGCAGAGTTTTTAGAATTAATAACAGAGAAAAAAGGAAACTTATCTGAAGAAGATAGAAAAGCGTTTGCAGCTAAAGCATTTAACGTATCGTCTCATTACGATTCTGCTATCTTTAATTACTTTAACCAAGACAATAACATTGCTGCTTTAAAGGTTTCTGAAACTAATGGAAAAGTTTTACGTTATGGTGAAAATCCACATCAAAAAGGATTTTTCTTTGGAAATTTTGATGAAATCTTCACAAAACTACATGGTAAAGATTTAAGTTATAATAACTTATTAGATGTTGATGCTGCTGTAAATTTAATGGATGAGTTTAAAAACGACGCACCAACATTTGCTATTTTAAAACATAATAACGCTTGTGGCTTAGCACAACGCGATACATTACACCAAGCCTATGTAGATGCATTAGCTGGAGATCCAGTTTCTGCTTTTGGTGGCGTTTTAATTTCTAATACAGAAATTGATTTAGAAACCGCTAACGAAATACACAAATTATTCTGTGAAGTTGTTATTGCTCCTTCTTTTTCAGATGACGCTTTAGACGTTTTAAAAGGAAAGAAAAACAGAATTCTTTTAGTTTTAAACGATGTAGAATTAGCGCAAACTATCGTTAGAACCTGTTTAAATGGTGTTTTAGTACAAGATAGAAACAATATAACAGACAGTAAAGATGCTGTAACTAATGCAACAAAAACAGCCCCTACAGATGCTGAGTTAGATGATTTAATCTTTGCTTCAAAAATTTGTAAGCATACAAAATCTAACACTATAGTTTTGGTAAAAGGCAAGCAATTATGTGCTAGCGGTACAGGACAAACAAGTCGTGTAGATGCTTTAAACCAAGCGATACATAAAGCTGGTTCTTTTAATTTCGATTTAAAAGGAAGTGTAATGGCTAGCGATGCTTTTTTCCCTTTCCCAGATTGTGTTGAAATTGCAAATAAAGCAGGTGTTTCGGCGGTAATTCAACCAGGAGGCTCTATTAAAGACCAATTAAGCATTGATTACTGTAATGATAATGGCGTAGCAATGGTATTTACAGGTACGCGTCACTTTAAACATTAAACATATTCCTGCGTAGGCAGGAATCTCATACTATGATTAGAATTATATAATATTAGTCCATCATATTTATTAGCTCAGACTCGTCAGGTTTTAAAAACCTAACGGGTCTTTTAAAAAGTTAAAATATCATTCTAAAAATCTTAAAAGCTTCAGACTAGTAATCTGAAGCTTTTTTTATGCCTAATTTTCAATAAAAACATCCAAAATAGGGTTAAAAACCGTAAATAATTCAGCACTAAAAAATTATACAATAACTAAATGCAATTAACTCCTTTTTTTTCGTTAGATTTATTATTTTTACACACTCTTATTAATAACTCTCTATAATTACACACAAATATGGGATTTTTTGACTTCCTAACCGAAGAAATCGCAATCGATTTAGGTACGGCGAATACACTTATTATTCACAATGATAAAGTTGTAGTAGATGCACCTTCTATAGTTGCCAGAGACCGCATTTCTGGTAAAATAACCGCTGTTGGTCAAGAAGCCAATATGATGCAAGGAAAAACGCATGAAAACATTAAAACAATTAGACCTCTTAAAGATGGTGTAATTGCAGATTTTGATGCTTCTGAGCAAATGATAAGTTTATTTATTAAAAATATTCCTGCGTTAAAAAAGAAATTATTTACCCCTTCTTTACGTATGGTTATTTGTATCCCATCTGGAATTACAGAAGTAGAGATGCGTGCGGTAAAAGAGAGTGCCGAGCGTGTTAATGGTAAAGAGGTATACTTAATACACGAACCTATGGCTGCTGCCATTGGTATTGGTGTAGATATTATGCAGCCTAAAGGAAACATGATTGTAGATATAGGTGGTGGTACTACAGAAATTGCTGTGATTGCTTTAGGAGGTATTGTTTGTGATAAATCTGTAAAAATTGCAGGTGATGTATTTACAAACGATATTATTTATTATATGAGAACGCAACACAACTTATATGTTGGTGAGCGTACCGCAGAAAAAATTAAAATACAGATAGGTGCCGCAACTGAGGATTTAGATCTTCCTCCAGAAGATATGAGCGTTCAAGGTCGTGATCTATTAACGGGAAAACCTAAGCAAGTACAAATATCATATAGAGAAATTGCTAAAGCATTAGATAAATCTATTCTTAGAATTGAAGATGCTGTTATGGAAACCTTATCGCAAACACCACCAGAATTAGCTGCCGATATTTACAACACAGGAATCTACCTAGCTGGTGGAGGATCTATGTTACGTGGTCTAGACAAACGTCTATCGCAAAAAACAGATTTACCTGTATATATTGCAGAAGACCCTTTACGTGCTGTTGTTCGTGGTACAGGTATTACACTAAAAAATATTCCTAAATACAAAAGTGTATTGATAAAGTAGCACCCTAAAATAATATGCAACAAATAGTAAACTTCATTATACGAAACAAAGTATTCCTATTGTTTCTATTACTATTTTCTGTTTCTATTGGTTTTACTATTCAATCGCACACTTACCATAAAAGTAAGTTTATAAATTCTGCTAATTTTTTAAGTGGAGGTGTTTATAATGCTTCAAATAGTATTAGCGATTATTTTGATTTAAAAGAACAAAACAAAATTTTACAGGAAGAAAACAATAGGCTTAAATCTATTCTTTTTAACACAGAAAAAGGACTAGATTCTACCTACATAGATAGTATTTCTTTCAATGGAAAATATAAGTTTAGTACAGCACAAGTTATTAAAAATAGTTATTCTCAAAAGAACAATGTGCTAACTATAAATAAAGGAACTAACGATAGTATCCATTTAGATTTAGGAGTTATTACCTCTAAAGGGCTTCTAGGTATAATAGACAATACAAGTGCAGATTACGCTACAGTTTTATCTATTTTAAATACAACTAGTAGTATTAGTGCCCAATTAAAAAAAACAAACCATTTTGGTAGCTTACACTGGAATGGAGTCTCTGAAAAAAACATCCAACTTACAGAAATTCCCGAAGTAGCTCCAGTAGCTAAAGGAGATACTATAATAACTTCTGGAAGATCAGACATTTTCCCTAAAGGGGTTCCTATTGGTATTGTTAAAGATTTTAAATTAGATGAATCTGAGAATTACTATGATATAGAGGTGACCTTATTTAATGACATGACTAATATTGAACATGTATACATTATTGAAAATAAAGACGCTAAAACGATTAAAAAACTTATAGAAAGAGCCAATGAATAGTCTTTTTTCTATACATACCGTTAGGTTTATAATCTTAGTACTAATTCAGGTTTTATTATTAAGCCATATTAATTTTTTAGGTTATATAAACCCCTATTTATACTTATTATTTATCCTTCTGTATCCTATAAAAAACAATAGAATGTTATTTATTTTTCTTGCATTTTTATTAGGCTTGTCTGTAGACATGTTTTTAGATTCTGGAGGAATGCATGCAGCGGCTTCGCTTACTATTGCTTATATAAGACCAGTAGCTTTAAAATTTAGCTTTGGTTCTGTATATGATCCCCAAACAATAAAGTTTGGAGCTATAGATTTTGGACAGCGACTAACGTATATTACTATTCTAACTGTTATTCATCATTTTATTTTATTCTCGCTAGATATTTTTAACTTTTCTAAAATACTTTTAATCCTTAAAAACACGTTATTCTCTAGCATATTCACTATACTATTATGTGTTTTAGTTTCTATAATTTTTAGTAGTACCAATAATAAAAAATGAGAAAAATATTATTATTCCTTTGTGTTATATTTGTAGGTTTAGCATTTACTGCAAGACTACTCTACTTACAAGTTTTTTCTAATAGAATAGAAAGCATATTCGATGATAATGCCATTAGAAAAGTATATACCTATCCTAAACGCGGTTTTGTTTACGATAGAAACGATAAACTTTTAGTTGCCAACCAACCATCATACGATGTCATGGTAATTCCTAGAGAAGTTGAACCCCTAGATACCTTAGAGTTTTGTTCTCTTTTAAAAATTACTAAAGATCAGTTTATAGAAAAGTATAAAAAAGCTAAACACTATTCGCCTAGATTGCCTTATGTTTTTGTTTCTCATCTATCTAAAGAAGACTATGCTGTATTACAGGAAAAAATGAGAAAATATGATGGTTTTTATATTCAGAAGCGTTCATTACGACAATATGAAACCACTATTGGCGCAAATGTTTTAGGAGATATTGGAGAGGTTAATAATAAAGATTTAAAAAGAGATGCCTATTATAAAATAGGTGACTTAATAGGTAAACAAGGGGTAGAAGTTTCCTATGAGAAAACATTAAGAGGGAGAAAAGGGATTAAATTTATTCAAAAAGATAGGTTTAACCGTGATATTGGTCCTTATAAAAATGGAGATTACGATACATTACCTAAAGCCGGAAAGGACATAAAAATTACTATAGATGCGCAACTACAAGCTTATGGCGAAAAATTAATGCAAAATAAACGTGGTGGTGTTATAGCAATAGAACCTAGTAGTGGAGAAATTTTAGCTATGGTTGCAGCGCCAACATATAACCCAAATGATTTAGTAGGAAGAAAGCGCTCAAAAAACTTCTCAAAATTATTTAACGACTCAATCGCTAAACCTCTTTTTAATAGAAGTATTCAAGGTGTGTACGAACCAGGCTCCCCTTTTAAACTAATGAATGCTTTAATTGGTTTGCAAGAAAATGTAATCAACACTTCAGAAAAAATTACATGTTATGCTGGTTATAAATATGGGAACAGATTTATGAAATGCCATTGTGTTCCTGGCTCCAAAAACGATATGTCTCGAGGTATTGAAAAATCTTGTAATGCCTATTTTGCAACAGTTTATAGACGTATTTTAGATAAAACAGGATCGGCTACAGATGGTATAAATAATTGGAGTAAACATGCCAAAAGTTTTGGTTTAGGAGATTATTTAGATAATGATTTATCAGTAGGTCAGCCAGGTAGAATTCCCGATAGAGAATATTATAAGAGGCTTTATCCCAAACGTTTTTATTCTACCTATACTATTTCTAATGCAATTGGTCAAGGAGAAGTAGCAACAACACCTATACAATTAGCTAACATGATTGCTGCAATTGCTAATAGAGGTTACTACTACACACCGCATATTATTAAATCTATAGAAGGAGAAACTTTACCTGAAAAGTTTACTACTCCAAAACATACTACTATAGACAAAAAACACTTTGAACCAGTAATTAACGGTATGTTAGATGTTTATAAAAAAGGTACAGCTAAGTCATTACAAGTTGAAGGTATTGATATTGTTGGAAAAACTGGAACCGTAGAAAACTTTATAAAAATAGATAGCGTACGCACACAACTAACAGACCACTCAATATTTGTAGCATTCGCACCTAAAGACAACCCTAAAATTGCTATCGCAGTATTTGTTGAAAATGGCTATTGGGGAAATCGATTTGCTGGAAAAGTAGCAAGTTTAATGATAGAAAAGTATATAAAAGGTACTATTAGCAGAACAGACTTAGAGCGTTGGCTTCTCACTCACAGTTTAGAAAATGAATATGCAAAACCCTATTCGGGACAACCTTTTAAAATAAACGGAGAGACAGAGTTACAAGTTATACCAATGCCGGCAGATGAGACAGACAGATAGACACTTTAAATTCGATTGGGTTACCATTTTATTATTTTTCGCCTTAGTCATTTTTGGGTGGCTAAATATACTATCGGCCTCACAAACAGGAGAAACTATAGATTACTTTGGATTTTCTGATCCATACAGTAAGCAACTAATTTTTATAGGTTTAACCCTTTTTTTAATTGTACTAATACTTTCTATAGATTCTAAATTTTATGAACGCTTTTCTAGTATAATGTATTTAGCCTCCCTACTATCTCTTGTAGGTTTATTTCTTTTTGGAAAAAATATTAATGGAGCTACCTCATGGTATGCTATAGGCCCTATGACTATACAACCCAGCGAATTTGCAAAAGCTGCAACCGCTTTAGCTGTTGCAAAATATATAAGCGATTTACAAACCGATATTAAACGTTTTGAAGACCAGATAAAATTATTTGTTATTATTACCATTCCTGCACTTTTAATTTTATTACAAAAAGATGCTGGAAGTACTTTAGTATATGCGTCTTTTTTCTTTGTATTGTATAGAGAAGGGCTTCCAAAAATATATTTAATTATTGGTTTTCTAATTCTTTTAATATCTATAGTATCTCTTAAATTTGGTGTTTTAGCAACAGGCATTGTGGCTTTAATTGCAATACCAATACATCACTTTACTAAACGTAAAAAACCCTCTTTTTTACAACCTGTTCTAATTTTTATTACAGTTTTAATTATTTCTTTTGGAGTAAAGTATACGTTTAACCACTTACCTTCTCACCAAAAAGAGCGTATTACTATATGGTTAAGTCTTGAAAAAGACCCTATTAAGTTAGAACGCATGAAAAAACGAGCGGCATATAACCTTAATGAATCTGAAAAAGCAATTAGCGCCGGAGGGTTAAAAGGAAAAGGGTTTTTAGAAGGCACTAGAACTACTGGTAAATTTGTTCCAGAGCAACATACAGATTATATTTTTAGTACTGTTGGAGAGGAATGGGGCTTTTTAGGTAGCTTTATGGTTGTAATCGTTTTTATTGCACTTATACTTCGTGTATTGCATTTAGCAGAACTTCAAAAATCTCAATTTAGTCGAGTTTATGGCTATTCTGTTGCCTCAATATTCTTTTTACACTTTATGATTAATATTGGTATGGTTATGGGGCTAATTCCTACCATAGGGATTCCTTTACCCTTTTTTAGTTATGGTGGTTCTGGCCTTTGGGGTTTTACTATTTTATTATTTATTTTTATAAAATTAGATTCTAATAGAATTAATGAATGGTAATTTTATTACTTAAAAAATAAATAATTATGAAAACACTAATAGGTCTTTTTCTATGTCTTTTAATTTTACCAAAAATTGGCAATGCTCAAAATAAAACTACTTCTAAAGAAGTCTCATTTTTAACAAAAGATAGCATAACTATTAATGCTACTTTTGCTACCCCCAAAGTAACCAGTAAAAAAGGCCCTGCTTTAATTTTAATTCACCAAGGCGGCTCTACAAGAAAGGAATGGCAAGCATTATCGCTTTGGAATGACTTATTGGCTGAGGGCTACGCTATTTTAGCATACGATATTAGAATTCATGGTACTTCTGGAAAAGACAATGGTGATATCTACGACTTATTTAACAACCCAAATCGTGCACCTTTAGATCTTTTAGCTGCTATTAATTTTTTGAAAAATGAAAACCAAATAGATACTAACCAAATTGGTATTATTGGAGCTTCCATAGGAGCTAATTTAGCATGTGTTGCGGCTGCTTCAAATGATTATAACATAAAATCTATAGTTGCTTTATCTGCTAAAACTAAAGCTGCAAAAAACTTAAGTGGCTCTAAAGAAGTACTAATGTTTAAAAACGCCTTTTATATTGCTTCAAAAAAAGAACAAGATGGAATGCGCGCCAAATGGGCAAACGAATTATTTTCTAAAACTTCTGGGCATAAAAAAATAATAATTGCAGATGGAGATAAACATGGTTCTTTTATTCTTAGAGAAAACCCCAATATACAATCTGAAATTTTAAAATGGTTTAAAAAAACATTATAGCCACATAAATAAAAATTGTTCTATTTTTATAATAGTATATAACACTATTTTTCGCTAAGTGTTTTTTATAAAACTTCTGCTTATTTTATTTAAATTATGAATAAAGAAAAACGTATCGATTATTTTTTACAGCTGGTTATGGTTATTTTAGGCGTGTTTTTAGGCATGTTAGCTTCAGATTGGAATAGTGAAAACAACTTTAATCAAAACAAATTAAATCTTTTAAACGGTTTAAAAACTGAAATACAGAGTAATGTAAACTATCTTAAGTCTAGAAAATCTAAAGACATTGAACCTTTTTTTAAATCCCTAGACAGTTTAAGTGCTCTTTGGAATGCTGATAGTACATTTTTAAAACAATCTTACGTTGGTGATATTGAAAAGTTTCCAAAATTTCCTGAGCTTGGTAGAGCTAAACTAGATGATGCTATGTTTGAAGCAACAAAATACAGTAACATTCTTTCAAGTTTTGAAATTGAATTGCTTAAACAGATTACAAAAGCTTATAACCTCCAATATAACATAGAAGACCAGCACTACAAGTTCTCACAAAGAATCACTTTTGCAGATACTGGGTCTACTAACGAAGAAGTTAAAACGTTAATGTGGCAAATAATGCAAGATTATTTTGGCAGCCAGTATATCTTAATAAAAGAGTATGAAGCTACAATTGAGCACATTAACATTTTAATTGCAGAAAAATAGATGTCTATTTTTTAAGCTCCAATTTTTCTGCAAAATAATCACAGAAATCCTTCATTGTTGCTGTCATTCTTTCATCTTGTGTTGCTCTATTAAAGGTATCACTCATAGCAACCAAGGTTTGATGAAAAAACACTTTCATTTCATCTACAGGCATATCCTTAGTCCATAAATCTATTCTAAGAGATTCTTGCTTCTTGGAGTCCCATACAGAAAGTAACATTGCTTTTGCTTCTTCATTTTCAATGCCACCATCTTTAGCTGTCCAAGCTAATTTTTCAGGCACTCTGTTTTCGTCTAATTCTATATCAAGTACTATTTTAGATTTTATATTTTGCATTACCTTCTTGGTTTAAACTTTGCTTTATTAAAAATATTTTCAGGGGTTTCATTTAGCATTTCTTGTAATGTTACATCATTATTTTTCATAAATGCCCTTACAATTTGCCAACCTATATATTGTCCTATCCTACCAGGAGATTCACCATCTATTTCTTCTAAATAAAATTTAGAAAACGGTGCAGGGTTTATAAATCTGTTTGGTAATTTAGAGTCTGTACTATATAGTAATTCTCTATCTACAAAATAACGCCATATATACTCTTCATTAACTCTTGCCCAGTCTAATTGCGCCTCTGTATAACCAATTTTTTCTGCATCGGTTTTAAACGGAATCATTTTATCTTTAAAATACAAAATCTTCCCTGCATAAATAAACTCGTCTAATAACGTTTTTCGTTTTGCTTGATATATGTATTTTTTCGCATACTTTTCTGCCAAATCCACAACAATTTGATCCGGTTTCATATTAGCTCTAATGTAGCTTTGAATGCCTTCATAAAAATGATGTTTTTCTCCTAAGTAGGTATCTAAAGAAATTAGTGTAATGGTATCTGTAACTATAACTTTATTTCTGTAATCTACAGAAGAGGTTGTTGTTACTACTCTTGGTTCTTTAAACCCCCTAAAATAGTACTTTAAGTGCTTAAAAAGGGCTTCTATTTCTAACGTCTCTTTAGCTAGTGTGTTAAATGCCTTATTTGTTTCTTTATGCAGTTCTATTTGTAAAGTATCCTGTTTTTGTACAATCCAAAATGTGTCTTTATATTTTTTAGGAAACATAAAAGGAAATGCTTTTTTCAATTTTGGCAATTCGCTAATTGGTGTTTCTACAAAAGCTTTATCAAACCGCTCTATAGTTACATTAACATCTAACTTGGCAATTTCAGCTTCAACTTTATCTTCATCTTTACATGAGAAAATTGTAAGCGCTATTAAAATGTAAATAATGTAAGACTTCATCTACTATATTTATTATTTTTGTTAAGCAAAGGTACTATTCTTTGTGTTAAATTCTTTATAAAATGCAAACAGAAAAAGTTATCAATCATATTGTAAATTGGTTAAAAGATTACGCTATTAACGCAAAAGTTAATGGTTTTGTTGTTGGAATCTCTGGAGGAATTGATTCTGCTGTGACCTCAACATTGTGTGCAAAAACTGGACTAGATGTTTTATGTATAGAAATGCCTATTCACCAAGCTGAAAGTCATGTATCTAGAGCACATGAGCACATAAAGCAATTAAAAGACCGCTTTAATAATGTTACAGATACAAGAACAGACCTTACTCCTGTTTTTGAAGAATTTAAAACAGAAGTATCCTTAGAGGGTAAACAAGCTGTTGTAGATATGGCGCTAGCAAATACCAGAGCGCGTTTACGCATGACTACTTTATATTATTATGCAGGCTTAAAAGGTTTACTAGTAGCAGGAACTGGAAATAAAGTTGAAGATTTTGGTGTAGGGTTTTATACTAAATATGGAGATGGAGGTGTAGATTTAAGCCCTATTGCAGATTTACTAAAATCTGAAGTTTATGCCATTGGGAAGCATTTAAATGTCCCTAACTCTATTATGCAAGCCGCTCCAAGTGATGGTTTGTTTGGAGATGCAAGAAGTGATGAGGACCAAATTGGAGCCTCGTACCCAGAATTAGAATGGGCTATGCAAATGGATGAAAAAGGGCATGTAGAAACAGATTTTTCAGACAGAAAGAAAGAGGTTTTTAAAATATTTAAACGCTACAATAACTCAAATAAGCATAAGATGATTCCAATACCAATTTGCGAGATTCCTAAAGATTATAAGTAATAGTTGAATATATTGCCAAATTTGCTAACTTTACAAAGCTATTTAATTTATCTATTTATGGCTGTATTGAAGCAGGCATATCTTAAAAAACTTATTAATTATGATCAAACTATTAGTAGTTGATGAACATCCCATTGTTAGGAAGGGGTTAGAATTGGTATTTGATGTATCGCAAGACATAAAATTTATGGGAAGTGTAAGCGATGGAGAAGCCATTTTCGACTTTATAAAAAAGACCCCAGTAGATGTCATCGTAACAGAAATTGACCTTCCAAAACTTAACGGTATTACTGCATTAAGACGATTAAAAAAAGAATTTCCAAGAACAAAAGTTATTATCTACAGCGGACAGCCAGAATATGTTTACGCTGTGAGTGCTATTAAAGCAGGTGCTGCTGGTTTTGTACCAAAAACTGCCGATATTTTAACCTTAAAAGATGCCATTGTTAAAGTTACAAATGGAGATGTTTACTTAAGCCACGAATTAACTCAACGTTTAGCCTTAAGAAATAAAGCAAATAAAACGAGCCCGTTTTATAAAAGATTATCTACAAGAGAAGTTGAAGTATTAAAGCTATTATCTTCGGGTAAACGTAATAAGGAAATTGCTGAAGAATTAAACATTAATGAGAAAACAGTAAGCACTTATAGAGCTCGTTTAATGAAAAAACTAAACGTTACTAATTTAGTTGATTTAGTAAACCAAGCAAATCAATTAGAATTACAGGACGCGCTTTAATTTTCTAGAAAGTAAATTTTTAAGTTTATTATAATCAATTACTTCTTCTAGAATAGTTCTATTAACCTCATTTTTTCGTTCTAAGGTTTGTTCTTTAAAGCCAATTACCTTTTGGTCTATAAGATGGCATCTTAAACTTAAAATGGTTTCGCTTACTAATTGTGCTATAGTTTCTTGTTTTGCTTTAGGAAAAATGTTTTTTCGTTCCCAATCAGATAAGCTATAACGTTCATCGTCCATTAATATGGAAGTGACTTCGTGTGCCATATCTTGATCTATAACGTTGATTAGGTTGTCTAATTTAAAATCTGGATTTTGATTAAGAATATCTATTATTTTATAGTAGATATTCTTAAATTTAGGGTTGGAAAATTCCATTTCATCATCCTGAAGATCTAAGAATACTTTCTCGAAAACTTTAGCTTGATGAATTACGGGTTCTAATACCAATTCTCCATCATCATTTTCTTTTAACACAAGGTCTTCAAAATCTTGTGTTTGGTTTCCATATAATAGCAGAACTTCTATTATTTTTCGTTCTAACACATACTGGATATCTACCTTGGCAACAGGTTCTTGATGCTTTATAACCTCAAAAGCTTTTTGTTGTTTTTGAGTTTCTTTAGCAGTTTCCGCAGTTTCTTTTTTATTTATCTGCGCCATAGTAGTGAATAATACAGCTTCACTTATATCCATTATTCGTGCACATTCCTGAATGTATATTTCCTTTTTTATACGATCTGGAATTTTTGAGATACTATTTATAATATCTCTAATGGTATCTGCTTTTTTTATGGGATCATTTTTAGACTCTTCGTATAAAACAGAAGCTTTAAATTGAATAAAATCTTTAGAGTTTTGTTCTAAATAAACTTTTAACTCTTCTAATGTATTTTGTTTTGCAAAACTATCGGGGTCTTCGCCTTCTGGGAAAGTACAAACTTTAACATTCATTCCTTGTTCCAGAATTAAATCTATTCCTCTTAAAGACGCTCTCATTCCAGCTGCATCTCCATCAAAAAGTACTGTAATGTTTTTAGTCAACCTATTAATTAAACGAATCTGGTCGCTCGTTAAGGCTGTTCCTGATGAAGATACAACATTGTGAACCCCTGTTTGATGAAACTGAATAACATCTGTATAACCTTCTACTAAAAAACAATTATCGTCTTTTGCTATGCTTTGCTTAGCATGATAAATTCCATAAAGTACTTTACTTTTATAGTAAATTTCGCTTTCAGGAGAGTTTAAATATTTTGCAGCTTTTTTATCGTTAGTTAAAATACGCCCTCCAAAACCTAACACACGGCCACTCATACTTTTTATAGGAAACATTACACGACCTTTAAAGCGGTCAAAATGTTTTTCTCCTTTTACAATAGTTAGGCCAGTTCCTTCTAAATAATCTAATTTATATCCTTTTTTTAAAGCATCATCTGTAAAGGCTGTCCATTCATCTAGAGAGTACCCTAAATCAAATTTCTTTATTGTTTCTTCTGTAAAACCACGTTCTTTAAAATAGCTTAATCCTATAGATTTACCTTGATCTGTTTTATGCATTACATTTTGAAAGTATGTGTTTGCATATTCACTAACTAAGTATAAACTCTCACGTTTGTCTGCAGCTTCTTTTTGCTCGTTAGATTGTTCTGTTTCTTCAATCTCAATATTATACTTTTTGGCTAGATATTTTATTGCTTCTGGATAAGTAAAGTGTTCATGTTCCATTAAAAAAGCAATAACGTTACCGCCTTTACCCGTTGAAAAATCTTTCCATATTTGTTTTACTGGAGAGACCATAAAACTAGGTGTACGCTCTTCACTAAAAGGACTTAACCCTTTAAAGCTACTTCCTGATTTTTTTAATTGCACAAAATCTCCTATAACTTCTTCTAAACGAGAGGTTTCAAATACTTGGTCTATGGTGGATTTTGATATCAATATTGAAAAAATTTAATGTACAACAATTAGTATTAAAGATGAGTATATTATACAGTGGTGTAAAAATACTACAATTAAATATCTCTTAAAAATCTTAAAAAAACCTCTATCTCTTTTTGTTAGAATACTTACCAATTTAACACCCAAAAATTACATTATAACCAACTAAAAATCAGTATATCGAGTAAATACCTTAAAAAATAAATAAAGTTTTATATTCATTGTATTAATCAAAATACAACTATATTTTTATGAAAAAAATTACACTAAGTTTTTTATTACTTTTATTTGGCCTTATTACTGTTTCTGCACAGGGCATTTTCGATGATTCTATTCATACAGCTACTAATTTTGGTTCTGTAAACTCTCCTGGTGCAGAAGGTGTTCAGAATGTTATAGATCAAAACTCTAATACTAAATTTTTAGACTTCAATGCTTTTGATGGTATTGGTTTTGAAGTCGATTTATTAGGTGTTTCGCAAACTGCTATTGCTATGGAAATGGTAACTGCTAATGATGCACCTGAGAGAGATCCTAATGCTTTTGAAGTTTTTGGTTCTAATGATGGTACTAATTATACAAGTATAGCAACTGGTAGCATCCCTTGTGTTTCTACTCGTTTTTTTGCTAGAACTTTTTCCTTTAGCAATACCAATAGTTATACTTACTATAGAGTAAATTTTACAGGAACTTGTGGAACTAGCTCTATTAACCAAATTGCAGATGTTCAATTATATACTGCTATTGGAGACCTCCCTGTATTAACTTGCCCTAGCGATATTACTGTAAATAATACTGCGGGACAATGCACTGGTAATGCTACCTATACTGTTACCGCTAATGATACTGAAGATGGCACGTTAACACCTACGTTAATTTCTGGTCTTGCTTCTGGAAGCGATTTTCCTATTGGTACAACTGTTGTTTCTTATTCTGTTACAGATTCAGATAACAATACCGTGAGTTGTAGCTTTAATGTTACTGTTAACGATTCTGAAAATCCTGTTGCAACCTGTCCTTCTAATATTATGGTAGATACAGATCCTGGAGCTGCTACTGCTGTTGTTAATTATTCGGTATCTGCTTCAGATAATTGCTCTACAATTAACCCGCTTACTGGTTTTACTCCATTAGGCACTTTAAATGGTAAAGCTTATTATGTTTCTGATAATGCATTTACAGCAGATAATGCTTACACCGATGCCGTAAACCAAGGTGGATTTGTTGGTACTATTAGAAATAGTGCTGATGCCACTTATCTTTTAAATGCTATGTCAATGGCTGGTATTACAGAAACAGTTCTTATTGGATATAATGATTTAAATACCGAAGGTACTTTTGTATGGCATAGTGGTGATGCAGCCACTTATAGTAATTGGAATTCTGGAGAGCCTAATAATGCTGGTAATGAAGATTATACAACTATAGAAACTTCTGGAGGTTGGAACGATGTTAATACAGCTAATACTTATAAGTATCTTCTAGAATTAAATTATACTCCACAACAAACTGCGGGGTTAGCTAGTGGTAGTGATTTTCCAATAGGTACTACTACTAATACTTTTGTTGTTACAGATGTTGAGGGTAATTCTGTTACTTGTTCTTTTGATGTTATTGTTAATGAGGTGTTAAGTAATCCTTCTTTTAGTTTAGATACTGGTATTACAATGTACCCAAATCCTGCTACGCATAGTTTAACTTTAAAAAACACATCTAATGTTATCCTTGAGAATGTTGTAATCTACGATATTAACGGACGCGTTATTGGTTCTACTAATTTTGATTCTATTTTAGAAGACAAAACAATAGATGTTTCTAGCTTAACTTCTGGATTATACCTTGTAAAAATTAAAGGTAATTCTGGTAGTAGCACTGTAAAACGGTTTATAAAAAAATAACATCTGCTATTAATATATACAAAAGGCAATCTGGAAATTAATTACTTTTTCAGATTGCCTTTATATTTAAAGAAACTAATTAATTGTTATACTGTTTTAGGGACTATTCTATTTCCAGTCTTAATCCTAGTGATAAATTATGCTGTTTTGGCCCTCCGCTTTTAAAGGTTTCCGATAAATCGTATTTAGCAAACAAACTTACATCGTCTAAACCAATATAGGCACCAACTCCATAAACAAAAGGGTTTACATTGTAATCTCTTTTTATTTTTTGCTTCACTCTGTCTCCATCTTCTTTATACCAAAGCTTTTGTTTTGCTCCAAGATTTAAACCTGCATAACCACCAATTCCAAATTTAAGTCCTTTGTTGTAATAACGTATACGGTCTTCTTTTTCTATTTTATGAGATTTCCCAAACTCGAAATAAATTGGCACTACAAGATTTGTTGTTCTAAATTTAGCTTGTTTTAAATCTGTAGGAAAGGTTTCTATTGTTGTATTATTTCCGTTTTGTACAAAAAACTGATTATCTTTTAAATCGTATTTATTCCATTGAAATGACAAACCATATCTTAATCTTATAGCATTAGAGTTTTTTAACACTCTTGTTCTCCATTGAAATCCTAACTCGAAATATCCTGACCCTCCAATTTTGTACGGAGAATCGCTTAAGCTAGCGCCATCCATAATAGCGTTGTTAAGTCCTGCCGAAACGACTAACCCACTTACTGTTCTATAATCATATTTTACTGGCTTTGGTTCTTTGCTTCCTATTACAGTAAGCCCTATTATATTGGCTGCATTATCTCCAAATGTAATTCCAAAGGCCTTGTTTTTATTGGTGTCTAGTTTTAATGGCAGATTATTTCTTTCATTAAATGCTATTTTATTTTCTAAAACCGCTATTCTGTTTTCTATATTTAAGGCTCTTTTTTTAGCGACTTCTTGTTTTAATTCTTCTCCTTTTTCGTAAGTAATTTCTTTTTTACTTACACGCTCGTTAATTTGTTCTACTTCAATCCTTAATGCTTCTTTTTCACCAGATTTAATTTTTTCTTTTAATTTTTCAATTTTACTTTCTTTTGTTTCCCCTTCTGTTTCTTGAGCTGTTAGAGCTAAGCAATAAAAGCTTAATAAAATTACAATAGTGTACTTAATGATAGTTTGCATAATTGTTCGTTTTTTGCCTCCTCATTAC
>NZ_JBSHNS010000150.1:0-3007 GCF_053601635.1 Pontimicrobium sp. MEBiC01747 | reverse complement strand
CCTTATTAACAAATGCAGAAGACTTTGCCTCTATTTTAGAAACTTTCCCTGATAATACGTTAGAAACTATTTTTGTAGATGAAAAATATGGCAATTATAGAAGAAATATAAATGCAATGATAGAGCATAGTTATTACCATTTAGGGCAAATTACATTAATAAAAAAGTTATTACCAACAGATAATATGCTATAACCATTGAAAGTAATTACAAGAAAAGCTGAAGTAAAAGAACGTCTCATTAAATGTTTAAACTTATACTACTCAGAAGGTTTAATAGAATGTTTGCATAAATTGGAAACATTGCTACTATCGCAAAAAGTAAAATTCCCACTTTTAGAGTATTGTGCTCAAGAATTTTATCTACGCTTACAACCAAACGAGCATCTTCTTTTTTGCGATAAAATACAGGCTTTAAAAACTGAAGGCGGTAATGTTATTTTAGGTATTATACTACAAAAACGATTAGAAGATCATTTTTTAGAGTCTATTAATAAAGCAACAGAATATATTGCAGATGCAGACATTTGGTATGTTTGCGATATTATTGGCGAACGCGTTTATGGCTACTCATTATTACATAATCCAGATATTACAATTGCAGAATTTAACCAACTTTCTAAACACGAAACGCCTTGGGTTATTCGTGCTCTAGGCGCAGGTACACATTATGCTATAAAAAAAGGATTACACCCCAATCACGTAAAAACCGTTTTTAAGCTATTGTTAACTATGGCAAATACTAAAAATAAAGAAATACGACAAGGTATTGGTTGGGCTGCAAAAACGACAGCTAAATTTCATCCAGAAATTATAAAAGACTTCCATAATGAAATTAATAATACCAATACTGTTGAGAATTGGTTTAGAAATAAAATTTCCATTGGTTTAAATAGACATGAATATGCCAAGAGAAATTGAAGTAAAATCGGTTTTAAATAAAACTAAAAAAAGAGACCCTTGGTTTTTAGACGATTATACTATTAACCTCTACAGTAGTTGTGCTTTTAATTGTTTGTATTGCTACATTAGAGGGAGTAAGTATGGCACAAATTTAGAACAGAGTATGTCTGTTAAAACTAATGCTATAGAAATATTAGACAGGCAACTATACAATAGAGCAAAAAAGCAACAATATGGAGTTATTGTACTCTCTTCTGCTACAGAACCATACATGTCTATTGAAAAAGATTATGAATTAACGAGGAATGCATTAAAGCTAATAAAGAAATATAAATTCCCCGTACATGTCATCACAAAATCTGATGGTATAGAAAGAGATTTCGATTTATTACACGATATTAATGCTACAGCAATTATACCTAATGATTTATCTAATAGATTAAGCAAAGGTGTTATCGTTTCCTTTTCTTTTTCTACATTACATGATACAGTAGCTAACCATTTTGAAAAAGGAGCTACACCGCCATCCAAACGACAAATAACATTACAAAACACAGTAAACGAAGGCTTTTTAACTGGCGTAAGTTTAATGCCTTTATTGCCTTTTATTTCTGATACTACTGCACATTTAAATTTGTTATTTTCTACTTTTAAAGCTTCAAAAGTAGATTATATTTTACCCGCTACACTAACACTTTTTGGTAATGGTAAAGCCGATAGTAAAACACTTATTTTAAATGCAATAAAAAAACATTATCCGCAATTAGAAGATAGGTACAATCATTATTTTAAAAATAGTAACGGACTACCTAACTTTTACAGGCATGCGTTTTCAAAAAAAATGAAAGAGTTGTCTATAACTTATGGCATAAAAGATTTTATAGAGAAAAAATAAAAGTTACTTCTAGTATTCTAGAGTTTCCCTTTAATAATTATAATCACATTATTAAAATGAATTATATTTAGGCTTATAAAGGAACTAAGTATAGTTGACACATGACAAAAGGAAAGAAATATAGAGCCAATGGAGCAATAGGAGCTCTTCTTGACGAATACGAAAGGGCCATAAACAATCTAATATTAACTATTAAGGACTTAAACCAGAATGAACTGGAATTGGTAGTAGACCCAGAAACAAAAGATGAGGATTGCAAATCAATTCAATCAATTTTAACTCATGTCGTTCAAAGCGGTTATACTTATGTTATAGAAATAAGAAAGTGGTTAGGCGAAGATGTTTCTTATAAAGATAAAGAAACGCTAAATAGTATTCAGGACTATAATTTAGCATTAGTTAAAATGTTTAATTTTACAGAAACTCTCTTCAATAACCATCCAAATATAAAATTGACCGAATTAGACTCTAACCATAAAATTAAAGTTAGATGGAATCAAACCTTCGATGTTGAACAATTGATACAGCTTGCAATTGTTCATGTATTAAGGCACAGACGACAAATAGAAATATTCCAAACCAAAATAAACCAGCAACTAACATAACCTAAACTGCGTTAAAACAAAGTTTATTTAAGCGTTGTGGATTATTAATAAAAAATGAAAAGAATTATATACATTCTCGTTTGCTTAGTTTTTGTTACCTCATGCAAACTAAAAAAAGAACAATCCACTACTCTAAAAATAATGTCTTATAATATTAGGCATGGCTTAGGATTAGATACTATTTTAGATTTGTCTCGCTCTGCAAAAATTATAAAATCGGAAAAACCAGATTTATGTGGGTTACAAGAAGTAGATAATTTTTGTTTACGATCGGACAGTATTGGCCAGACAGCCTATTTATCTCAAAAAACAAATATGGAAGGGACTTTTGGTGAGTTCATGAAACTTCAAGGCGGAGCTTATGGAATGGCCACTTTATCTGCTAAACCAATAGTGTCTACTAAATTACTACAGCTACCTGATGCTTTGTATGAACCACGTATTGCCATAGTTCAAGAAATAAAACTAACTAAAGACTGTAATATTGCATTTGCAAATGTTCATTTTGATTGGGTTGAAAATAAAGAAGGCAGTAATAACCGATTAAGTCAAGCAAAAGCATTGGTAAATTATATTAATACATTAAACAAAGCAGCGATTATAAC
>NZ_JBSHNS010000149.1:0-6660 GCF_053601635.1 Pontimicrobium sp. MEBiC01747 | reverse complement strand
TTTAAAAAAAAGTTAAAAAATTTCAAAAAAAAAGAATCGTAAGAAAATAAGTATTAATTATGCTCGTTATTAACATAATAATCTAACGATTACGCTATTATAACCATAAAACCATCATCTCTATAATTATGAAAAGACTCCCTTTATTAGTATGTACCATTATTATGGTGCTAAGCACTAACACGCTTTTATCTCAAGAACTCCCCGACTACATATTACCGTCACCGCAGGCGTATCAAATCACTAAATACGGAGATATACCTGTTAATGAGACTGCAGGAAAAATTAGCCCAAGTATACCCTTATACAACTACAAAGTAGGAGGATTAAATTTACCCATAACCTTATCTTATGGAGGTAGCGGCGTTAGGGTAAGTGATTTACCAACATGGACAGGAAACAACTGGAGTTTAAATGCAGGAGGAGTGATCACCAGAGTTGTTAAAGATTTACCCGATGAGACCTCTATGCCTCGCTTTTTTTATGACGAACAAGATTTGCAAACCCTAATAACCTATATAACGGTATACTATACCTGTTATGATCAAAATATGTTAGAACAATTTTTTGGGCTTAATAATTTTAATCAAAACTGTGATAACAACAACCCACCAATCATTGATTTTCTATCGGGTTATTATCTAGATGTAGTCACTAGAGAATTAATAACAAAACCAGACAATTACGATACAGAAGCCGATGTGTTTAACTTTTCATTTGGGGGCTATTCAGGAAGCTTTGCTTTAGATGTAAAGATTACTGGTCATCAAAACGGCATAGCCATAAAAGAAGTCACCCCAATTGTTATAAAAAACGAACATGATTTAAAAATAGAAGTCCTTGGCGATTTTAATGAAAATAGCAATATAGAGTTTGTTATCACTACAGCCGATGGTGTTAAATATTATTTTGGAGGTTATACAGGACTTCATCAAGGCGCAACTCAGCCATCAGAACTAGCAACAGAAGAAAGTCAATTTGTTGATAGATCTGGAGGACAACACACCTACGGCAAACGTGCAAAAACAGCATTTTATTTGACTAAAATAGAGAACCATTTAGGCGATAGAATACAACTTGAATATTACACAAAAAACCAATACGAAGTATTAAGTTATAAAAATCAAACCCTATCCACTGGTGTTAATTTTGCCACCTTAAACTTAGGTTGTAGCACAGGTGTATCTAATGGCACTGGTAATATCTCGCCATTAAAAAAAACAAAAAATATTGTTTATAATGGCAAGTATTTAAAACGTATTTGGAGTAATACAGGCGTACCAGATATTGTTTTTAACTCTAATGAAGTCACTACAGCAAATCAATACTACCGTGTACTTAAAGATATTAATTTTGGTACTAAACAAGTCGACTTACAGTACTGGCCAAGTGAAGGAAATTTAGCCTCTAGCCAAAATAAAGACAAGTTCTTTTTAACCAAAGTAGCCTTCAAAGGTGAAAATTGGTCAGACAGGTTATACAACTATACTTTCGAGTACGACGATTTAGCCTCGGTACCCGATTTAGATTCCTTCGCTCAAGACTATTTAGGCTATTATAATGGGGTTACAAACAACACTAACTTATTACCAGAAAAACATTTAAAATTTGTAGAAGCACATATGCCAGGACTCCATCCAGCAATAAAAGAACGCATACAATTTTCTAGTCTTTCGGGCGTATTAGCAGATAGGGACCCCTATTTTGAATATGCTACCAAAGGCATACTAACCAAAATAAACTTTCCTACTGGAGGATATACTGCTTTTGAGTACGAACCTGTAGAGAAAAAAATAGAGTATGACAGCAAGCACTTTCAAATATACAGCAATATGGGAGCGGCAAACCCTAGCTGGAGCCCTAACTCGGTATACGAAGTGGTTTCTGGTATAGGTGCTATTACTGTAACAGATCCTGGTGAAGAGGTTCCTGCTTCGGTTTTTCAAACACAGAATGTGACCTTTAACCTTACCATAAACACTTTGGAAGTAGGAGATTTAGGCACTCATGCTGATAATGTATTATTAGAAGTTATTGATTTTAACAACCGAACTGATATACAGTCTCAAGTGTTTGCTTTTCCTAATACAGCTAATGATGCTGGTAACCAACAAAATGTATTCTCGTTTATTTCTAACGAATTCACTTTAGAACAAGGTAAAAATTACCTCTTCAAGCTTAAATTTAGAAATACTAACGATGATATCAATGCCTCTAATGCTGCTACATTATTTAGCACAACACCAATGTATGTAAACTGCAGTGTTACTTATATTTCTGGTGTTGATGAAACCGATGGTTTAGGGCTACGCATAAAACGCGTAAAAGACTATAATGCAGATAATGGTTTGGTTAATACTAAACGGTATTATTACAAAAAAGCTAAAAATATAAATTTAGCACATGAAGATGATAGCCAAGTTGCTGTTTACGCACCATTCTTCTTAAGTTTTAGTCACTCTCAAGCCTCTTGTACAGATGATTTTGGAACATCGTATACACAAGATAATTACCAAGCTATTTTAAACTCTAATGCCAGTGCTTTAAATTTTCCAGGATCTGATGCCATGAACTTCTACCGCCATGTAACGGTAAGTTATGGTGGTGATAATTTCGAACAAGGTGGTGTAGAAAAACAATTTAGGGTAAACCATAATCAATTATCTAGAGATTTTACACCTAATCAAACAACTGTTTCTGTACACCGTTATATGCTACAACAAGGCTTTAAAATTAATACGCCTAACTATACCAATACAGGTGTAAACAATGGTACTTTAGAAAAAGAAATCGTTTATAGAAACAACAATGACAATTTATATAAAATAAAAGAATCTAAATATAATTACAACTATTACATCCGTGATACTATAAAAAATATTGGGGGGAGAAAAATGGAAAATGTTAATAATCTATTTAATCCAACAACCTCTCTTTACGATTTGTATTTTGGTTTATATTCAACCATAGCCTATACACCTATTTTAAGCAGTACAACAGAAAAAACATATATTGATGAAAGACCCTTAATAGACCAAAATCTTTTTTATCAAGGATGGATGGATGATGATCATGATAGCGATGGTGTTACCAATTATAATGATCCCGATTATTTAAATCCAGAAGATTATAATGCTTTAAGTGAAACAGGGCAAGAGGGGTATCACGACTCTTTCTATAGAACAATAACAACAAAAAACACTTACACATACAATCCAGAAGTTTCCAAATCACCTATTGAAGCAAGAAGTGAGCAAAGTAATGGTAAAACAATTAAAACGTATACGGCATATCCTTTTACACCATACATAAATGCGATGACAGACCTTAGTACAGATCAACGACAAGCCTATCTGGATTTAGAGACTCAAAATAGAGTAGCCGCTCCAATAGAAGTAAAAACAACAGTTGTAGATACTAATAATAACGAAACACCACTGTCTCTAAATAGAACACTCTATAAAAATTGGGGAACTCATGTCTCTATGCAAAAGGTAGCTGCCTCAAAAAGTGGCACTACTAATCTATTAGAAGATCGTATAGAATATATTAGTTATGATGCCGCGGGGAACCCTAGAGAGCTAAAACAGACTAACGGAGAACCCCAATTGTATTTATGGTCTGCTAACCGTAACCCCATATTAAAATTAATTAACTGTACCCATACTGAATATACCAATGCTATTAATAGTTCTGGTATTACTATAAACGATAATATTACTGTTGCGCAGTTACAAACACTTTCTAACTTGCTACCTAATGCACAATTATTAAAATATAATTATCTCCCTAATAGAGATGTTTTAGAAAGCATTATTGATGCCAGAGGTAACAAAATAACTTACGAGTACGACGAACATTATCGCCTAAAATACGTCAAAGACCAAGATGGCAATATATTAAGTAAAAACGAATACAATTACACCACTCAAAACTAATAGCGACATGAAAAAGTTACTAATCATCTTAGCAGCAGTATTTGTGTCTACATTAGCTATGGCGCAAACAACAACTAAAAACTATGTAAAAAGCACGAGTTACCAACAACCCGTACAAAATGAAGCAGAAATAGCGGCCTTACCCCTATTAGATAAATATGAGACGATAACCTATTACGATGGCTTAGGCAGGCCAGAACAAAGTATAGCACTACGTCAAGGCGGTGTCTTAAATCCTAATAATGAGCTTACTTACGATTGGAAAATAGGAAATGTAAATTCAACCAATTCCGTTTTTACAAAATCGGGATCAGAACAAGAGAACGAAATTATTAATGGAATAACTCCCTTTGGAAACACCGATTTATTATGGAAATGTGGTAGTGATGTAACTGCAGGTTCAGATGGAGGTTGGATGACAAATATAATTTCTGTAGACAAAACAGTAGGTTATCGTTACACCACATGGGTAAAACGCACAGGAAGTACCACAGATGGTTACACCTACCATGGACCATACTATGTAAACAATTTAGATGGTACAACAAACAGTAACCCCTACTTTTATTATGGACAGTTACCACAAGTCGATACTTGGTATTTAATGGTAGGCGTAGTCCATCCATACAATTATACAGGAGGTAATAGTGGAGAAAGCGGACTTTACGACATACAAGGTAATAAAGTAGCAAATGGTGTAGACTTTAAATGGAAGCCTGACACTACAACAGCACGATTTAGAAACTATTTATACAATAGCACAGACATAAATACCTATCAATACTTTTACAAACCCCTATTACAACGATTAGACGGACAAGAATTATCGTTAGCACAAATAAACAACACCTTTGTAAAAGACATCATCACCCCAGTAGTATACGACCCATACGGAAGACAAACCAAGGAGTACTTACCCTATACTGATCTCACCCTAGGAAACTATACACCAAACGAGCAAATCGCAATACCAAGTATTAACAACTACTACAACACTAATTATAGCGAAGACCTAGATGCCACCCCAAACCCCTATTCCGAGAAACACCTAGAAGCCTCACCATTATCAAGAATATTAGAGCAAGGTGCACCAGGAGCAGATTGGAAAGTAGACCCTACAGCAGATACAGATCACACCATAAAATTTGAATACGAAACCAATCTAGCAAACGAAGTACCCTATTACACGGTAATCTTTCCAACAACTAAAACCGAAGAACCACAACTATACTATAATGGTACTTATGCCGAAAACCAACTCTATAAAAGCATTACCAAAGATGAGAATTGGAGTCCTACACAAACCTATTTAAAAAACCACACTACCGAGGAATTTAAAAACAAACAAGGGCAAGTTGTTTTAAAACGCACCTATGCCGATAATGGTAGTGAAGCTGTAGCGCATGACACCCAATATGTTTATGATGATTATGGGAACTTAACCTATGTGATCTCCCCAAAGGGAAGTGACCTAGTGCTGTATAATAATAACTACCCTAATTATAGTAATACCTATGCCTATACACAATTAGTAGGAACCAATAGTAAAGGAGTTCCTAACACATTAGGTTCAGGAACCTTTAATGTCTCGGTAGATGCTACTGCAAAAACGATAAGCCTTAACTTTAATGTAAGTTTTAATAACCCTACAGAATTAAAACTAGGTCCAGCAGTTCTATTAAACCAAACCATCCCTAATGTAATTTTAGGCGCTATACAAGGCAGTGGCTATAACTATACCTTATCTGTGCAAAATGGTTATATTTATATTGCTGGAAGTGGAGAACTAAGCAGTATAAATACGAGTATGAGTGTTAATCTACCCTCGCAATCTATAAACACCGATGTTGTAGATGCATTAGGCTACCAATACCATTACGATTACAGAAATAGACTGATAGAAAAGAAAATACCAGGCAAAGCATGGGAGTATATTGTATACGATAAGTTAGACAGACCTGTATTAACACAAGACGCTAACCAACGTATAAACAATAAGTGGCTATTTACTAAATACGACGATTACAACAGAGTGATCTATACAGGACAACATACATTTACACCAACAGGAGTAAATGATAACTCTGGACGTACAGAATTACAAGAAGCCGTTAACTTACAAGGTTCTTTTAATGAAAATAAATTAAACACACCATTTACAATAGGAGATACCTCTCTCTATTATAGTAATAAAGTAATACCAAATAGTAATACAGAAGTCTATACCGTAAACTATTACGACACTTACCCTCAAGATATCGCTACGGTAATCCCAGATATTGGCACTTTTAATCTAGCAGGACAAACCTACACAACAACTAGTAATACGACTAGTTTAGCCACAGGAAGCAGAGTACGCGTATTAGGGACCAACCAATGGATTACCAGTGCGACCTATTACGACACTAAAGCACGACCAATTTATATAGCAAGCCATAACAGCTATTTAAATACAACCGATAAGGTTAAAACCGCTCTAGACTTTGTAGGAAAAACGCTAGAAACCGAAAGTAAACACATTAAAAATGGAATAACCATTACAACTAACGATGCCTTTACCTACGACCATGCTTCTAGATTAGTAACCCAAAGCCAAACCATAAATAATGGCACGCCAGAGTTAATAGTGAATAATAGCTACGACGACTTAGGCCAGCTGATAAACAAAAAAGTAGGAGGCGCTGTAGCTAATACAGCTAATACCTCCTCAGGATTACAAAGT
>NZ_JBSHNS010000148.1:0-19020 GCF_053601635.1 Pontimicrobium sp. MEBiC01747 | reverse complement strand
GGGTTGACGATAAGTTGTAGTTCTACAAAGCTTGCACAGTCTGTTGCGATAGTTGAGCTTTCTATTCGTACATAAATGGTTTGCATGTTAACCACAATGTTATTGTAAATGCCGGTGATGGCATTAATGTTGTTTTCTGCATCGGCCATGGTTTCATGGTAAGTGATGACTAATCCTGCTGTTACTCCACAGGCCACTTCGTTATCGGCTTGGGTTAAATCGAATTCTCCAAAACCATCGCTATCTGGGTCGCAGTATTCTAATGGTGTTGGGGTGCAGGCTACTGGGGCTTGCTCGACTTGTAAGGTTAGCGTTGTTGTATCATAACAGCCTGTGTTTACGTCTTCTACTCGTACAAAAATGATTTGTCCGTTTACTGTATTTGTGTATACTGGGCCTATTGGGTTTACTTCATTATCTGCGTCTAGTTGGGTTTCATAATAGGTGACTTGATAATTTGGATTATTCCCTGATATTTCTGCATTTTTAATGGTTAGGTCTATTTGTGTAATGCCATCTGGTACGTTATCATCACAGACTTCTAATGGTGTTGGGACTACTGGGACTGGAATTGGATTTACGATTAAATCAAATTCGCTTGTATTTACACAGCTTGTGGTTGTGTTTTCTACTCGCACATGAATCGTTTCTGGATTACTCGTGTTTAGATAAGGGCTTATTAAAGCGCCTGTTCCTGCTGTTGCTTCTGCTGCGCTTAAGTGATAGGATATGGTTACGTCTAATTGACCGTTTGCTATCTCTGCATCTTTTGTTGTTAAATCAAAGCTTTCTTGTTCGTCGCCCGTATTATTATAATCACATAATTCGTAATCTGTTATTGTTGGTATTACTGGTAATGCATAAACTATTAGGGTTAACTCTACCGTATCTGAACAGCCTGTAGTGTTATCTTGTAAGCTCGCTATTATGATTTGTGAATTTGGGGTTGTATTGGTATATAATGGTCCTATTGCACTTGTTCCTGCTTCTGCATCGGCTTGTGTTTCGTAATAGGTTACACTCATATTGGCTTGTCCATTTATTATTTCTGCGTCTTTAACGGTTAAATCAAATTCTACTAGACCGTCTGTGTCGTCATCACATAATTCTAATGGCGTTGGGGCTGTTGCTACTGGTAATGGGTTTACCATTAATTCTAATGTCCCAATCACAGATACGCAGCCTGTTACTGTGTTATCTAAGCGTATGTATATTGTTTGATTTACTGGTGTTGTATTTGTGTAAGCTGGTCCTATTGCGTTTGTTGGCGGGGTTGCTTGTGCATCGGCCATTGTTGCGTAATAGGACACGACTACGTCGGCTTGTCCATTTATTGCGGAGGCATCTATGGTTGATAAATCGAACTCTGCTATTCCATTGGTTGCATCGCCATCATCGTCATTATCACATATCTCGTAGGCTGGTAATACTGGGATTACGGGTTGAGTAAATATTGTAACATCTTGACTTTCTGTTGCTACACATGGCCCGTTGGTTGTATATTCTACAGTATATGTAGTACCTGGAACTCCCATAGTTATTCCTCCTGTTGCTGTATCTATAACTGCTCCATCTGTAGGCGCTGGGTTAAAAGCAAATGTTCCTCCAGTAAGCCCTGTAATCGTAGCGGTTGCCCCATCACACCCTGGTGTCATAGTAAAACTAGCATCATCAGCTGGCAATACATTTAAGTCTTGCTGGCTAAAAGCTGGACAGGATCCACTAGTATTGTATTGTATTGTATACGTTGCTCCTGATGTTCCATTAGTTACTTCTCCTGTATTTGGGTCTATTGTAGCTCCATCTCCTGGTACTGGATTGAAGGTAAAAGTTCCCCCTGCTGTCCCATTAATAACTACAGTTCCTCCATCGCATGTCTCTGTATCAACACTAAATGATGCATCATCGTTAAGAAGTACAGTTACATCTGCTGTTGTCGTTTCTGGACATGGCCCTCCTGTTGTATATTGTATTGTATATGTTGTTAAAGATGTTCCTCCTGTTACTGTACCTGTTGTTGCATCTATTACAGTTCCATCTGTTGGAGCTGGATTTAAGGTAAATGTTCCTCCTGTATTGCCAGTTATTGTAACAGTTCCCCCATCACAAGTTGCTGTTGTTGTAAAATCAGCATTTTCTAACGGGTGTACAGTTACGTTTTGGGTAGATGTTGCTGGGCAAACTCCTGTTGTTGTATATTCAACGGTATATGTCGTTCCAGATGTTCCTCCTGTTACTGTACCAGTTGTTGCATCTATTACTGCTCCATCTGTTGGTACTGGATTAAAAGCAAAATCACCTCCTGTAGTTCCTGTGATAGTAGCTGTACCTCCATCGCAAGTTGGTGTCATTGTAAATGTAGCGTCATCGGCATCTAAAACAGTAATTGTTACTGTAGAAGTATCTGGACATGACGTATTATCAGTTGTGTACTGTATTGTATATGTTGCCCCCGGTGTTCCCCCTGTTACTGTACCAGTTGCTGGGTCTATTACTGCTCCATCTGTTGGCGCTGGGTTAAAAGAGAATGTCCCTCCTGGAACTACCACTGTATCTACCGTAGCTCCATCACAAGTAGCTACTGTTGTAAATGTTGCATTAGCATCAGAAAACGTGATAACTATATCTTCTGTAACTGTACAACCTTGATCTACAACTGTAACAGTATATGTTCCCGAATCTGGTGAAGATACTGTGTATGTTGGATTTGTTTCTCCTGCTATATTTGCTCCATTTAATGCCCACTGATATGTTGCTGTTCCAGATGCTATCGTTGCATCTAACACAACATCAGGATCTCCAATACATAAGTTTTGATCTGGTCCTAAATCTACACTAATTGGTACAGAAACGGTAACATCGTCTGTAACAACAGTAACATCTCCATTACAATTATTGTATGTAACTCTTGCTGTGTAAGTCGTCGTTGTAGATGGACATACATTAAATGTTGGGTCTGTAGATATTACTGCTCCAGTATCATCTAACCATTCAAAAGTTACAACACTATCTCCTGCTGGAGTAAATCGCCATGCTTCTTCCGTTGCTGTCCATGGAGAATCTGATACATTTCTACCTGGTGGTACAAAAGCATCATCTCCTGCATTATTTTGTATCCCAACAACAGCTCTACCTCCGTTAAATGTTGTACAAGACGGACTATTTCTTATGTATATGTCTATTACATTAGTTGTTTCATACATAACAGCCATATGCGTCGCTTCTAATGTAGTACATGAAAATAGAGGTACTTCAAAATATGAAACTGCTAATACTCTATTTGGTGCTGTTCCAATAATTTCCCATCTAATCTCGTTAGTATTATTTACAGATGGATCAATATCATGACAAGGTGTAAATATATTAGCTTCTCCTAACGTTGGGTTAGCATTATTAGGTAAGTCATCGGTCTGTGCTAATGCATAACCGTTTCCTGTATCTGTTGGATCAACATCAAATCGAATAACTCCGTTAGATCCTACTTGAAACTGAGTTTCAGTATTTGTAAAAAAGCAAAAATCAAAAGGTAAGTTTTCAACTCCAGACCAATTATCGTCAATATTAGTATTGATTGAATTTGTTAAGCCATTGAAAGGAAATGGTGGCACAAATACAATTTGACTTGTGTTGTATGTATTCGTTTCTCCTATATCTAAAAAAGATGCAGTGATATCCACACATCCCGTATTACAATCTACTGTTAAATCTGGTCCGGCATCTACATTAGGATTTCCAGGACTGGAAGCTCCAATAATAGCTTGTAGATTTATATTATTTGTACTTTGGCATCCATTAGGGTTAGTATCTGTTATTGTTAATGTAACATCATAAATACCTGCTGCTGTATAAGTATGTGTTGTACTTTGTCCTGTCCCCATATTTCCATCTCCAAAATCCCATGAATATGTTGCTCCTGCTCCTGAGTTTGAAAATACTCCATTACCGTTAAACGTAATAGTTTCATTAACTGCTGCTTCAACATTTCCTGCTCCATTTTGGGCTGGCACTGTGCTATCTAAAACGGCAGTAATATCTTGACATGGTAAAAAACAAGTTATTGTTGCTGCCCAACCTGTGGTATTTGCTGTTCCGTCGCTAATAAACTCTATAGTTAAACATCCAGTAGCATTAGTTGTTGTCGCTTCTACTAAACCTGGGCTATTTGCGGCTCCTCCTCCAGAAAAAGTTCCTAATGATGGTGCTGCGGTACTATCTCCATCATAGATAGTCATTGTATCTAAATTAGCTTGTGTATTAAAAGCAGTAAAATTTAACTGAACAATATTATCTGTTGCATCTGGACATATTGTTAACACAAAACTTTCTCCATTTCCATAATTAGCAGACATACCTCCCGAATCATAGAATGTTCCCGAACATTGATTAAAAGATCCATTTTGCATTAAAATATCTTGAGAAAATGCAAAACTTGTAAATAATAAAAGTAATAATGTAATTTTCTTCATCTCTGTCTTTATTAATGTTGGGGCTTAATAATTAGTATGTAGTTGGTGTTATCTATTCTATAGGTTGTAGCTTCTTTTGAATAAAAATTTAGATTGAATTGTAATGGGTTAAAATTTAATCCTTGATAAAGTATATTTTTAGAGAAGCTCTTTTTATAGTATTTAAAGGTTGGTTGACTTGACATTAAAGGAAAATGTGACACCTCTTTGTTCTTTGCATCCACTATTTGAATTCTGTTACGTAGTAAATGTTTTAAGTCTTTTAATCGTTGTGGTTTACTAAGCACTAATGCTTCAAGACTTTCTCCATAAGCCTCTGTTAAAATACTCATTTCCATTGTTGTTAATGGAGCGTTTGTATTTTCATTAAACTTAACTTGAGTTAATGCTTTTTCTTTTTTGTTTTGCGCTTCAGAAGTAAACACATTTACTGCAAAAAGTAACAGTAAAATATACAGTAATTTTAATCTCATTTTGGTATGATTTTTAGCTTTTAAAAGTAGTAAAAAAAAATTAACTTTTTGTTAATATATTATTCCTGTAACTATACGACAATTCTAATTTAAAAACTCCTACCTCATAGCTATGATTTTTTTATTACTTATCTTTGTGCCCTTAATTCTTTTTTGAAGAAATGAAAATTGATAATACAAAAGAACACTACGACGATATTGGCGAAAATCACGTAGGTACATCTGCAGAAACGCCTATAAGAAAAGACGCTTTCAATCTCTCTAATAAAGAAAAAATTGAAAGTATAAAAGTAGACGTAAAGCATATTATGGAAACGTTAGGATTAGACCTAACAGACGATAGTTTAAAAGGGACACCAAATAGAGTTGCAAAAATGTTTGTTAATGAAATTTTTGGTGGTTTAAATCCTGATGCAAAACCTAGCGCTTCTACTTTTGAGAATAAGTATAAGTACGGCGAAATGCTAGTTGAAAAAAACATTACTGTATATTCAACTTGTGAGCATCACTTATTACCTATAGTAGGTAGAGCCCATATTGCTTACATTTCTAATGGTACAGTGGTAGGTTTATCTAAAATGAATCGTATTGTAGATTATTTCGCAAAACGCCCTCAAGTTCAAGAACGTTTAACCATACAAGTTGTTAAAGAGTTACAGGAGGTTTTAGGAACTGAAGACGTAGCCTGTGTTATAGATGCTAAACATTTATGTGTTAACTCTCGTGGTATTCGTGATATTGAAAGTAGCACGGTAACATCAGAGTTTGGCGGACAGTTTAAAAACAAAGAGACTAAAAGAGAATTCTTAGATTATATTAAATTAGATACAAAGTTTTAATCTAAAAAAACAGTATTACATGCAGCTTTTTCAAAATCAGCAAATAAAAATATATAATTCTTTAAGCGGGAATAAAGAAGTTTTCACACCTATTACTGAAGGTTACGTAGGCATGTATGTTTGTGGCCCTACTGTATATAGTAATGTACATTTAGGAAATGTAAGAACATTTATGTCTTTTGACATGGTTTTTCGTTACCTAAAACACTTAGGATATAAAGTACGTTATGTAAGAAATATAACTGACGCTGGGCATTTAGAAAGTGATGCAGATATTGGGGAAGATAAAATTTCTAAAAAAGCACGTTTAGAAGCAATTGAACCAATGGAAGTAGTACAGCGTTATACTGTAGATTTCCATAACGTTTTAAAAACGTTTAATTTTTTACCTCCAAGTATAGAACCTACAGCTACAGGGCATATTATAGAACAAATAGAATTAATAAAAACGATTATTGATAATGGTTTTGCATACGAGGTTAATGGCTCTGTGTATTTTGATGTCCACAAGTTCGATGAAACTAACGAATATGGTAAATTAAGTAAACGAAAACTTGAAGATTTAATACACAACACTCGTGAATTAGATGGGCAAAGTGATAAGAAGAACCCTCAGGATTTTGCCCTTTGGAAAAAAGCCGAACCTCAACATATTATGCGTTGGCCTTCTCCATGGAGTGATGGCTTTCCTGGCTGGCATTTAGAGTGTACAGCTATGAGTACAAAATACCTTGGTGAACAGTTTGATATTCATGGTGGTGGAATGGATTTAAAATTCCCTCACCATGAGTGTGAGATTGCACAAAACGAAGCCGCTATAGGTAAATCGCCCGTTAATTATTGGATGCACGCCAACATGCTGAACTTAAATGGGCAACGTATGGCTAAATCTACAGGAAATACTGTAAATCCGGATGAGTTACTTTCTGGAAATAACAAATTCTTTAGTAAAGCTTACTCCCCTAGTGTTATTCGCTTTTTTGTAGCACAGTCGTCTTACCGAAGTATTTTAGATTTAACAGATGATGGTTTATCTGCTAGTGAAAAAGGATTTAACCGTTTAATGGATGGCATTAATGATTTAGAAAATATAAAAGCTGAATCGACCTCTTCATTTAATGTTTCTGAATGGAAACAGAAATGTTACGATGCCATGAACGATGATTTTAATTCTCCAATACTTATCGCTCAATTATTTGAAGCAGTAAAATGGATTAATCAAATAAAGGACGGTAATGCTACACTTAACACAGAAGATTTAGCGCAATTAAAAGCAACATTACAAGCCTTTACTTTCGATGTATTAGGGTTAAAAAACACAGCAAAAGAAGGAGTTGGTGCAGACAAATTATCTGGTACAGTAGATTTACTTATTAAATTAAGACAAGAAGCTAGAATTAATAAAGATTTTGTTCTTTCTGACAAAATTAGAGATGAGTTAGCAGAGATTGGTATACAGTTAAATGATGGGAAAGAAGGCACAACATTTACAACAAACTAATCATTAACTTATAACTTATAATTATATAATAGGCTTAAATTAAAAATATGATGAAACAAATTTTAATTAAGCCTTTTTTATTTATAATAAAGCTTTACCAAACCTTTATTTCTCCATTTACTCCTGCAACATGTAGGTATCAACCAACTTGTTCGCATTATACTAAGGAAGCCTTATAGAGGCATGGGCTAATAAAAGGAGGCGGTCTTGCTCTTAAACGTATATTTAGCTGTCACCCATGGGGCGGCAAAGGCTATGACCCTGTACCAGAAAAAGAAGATCATTAAAACTACTTTACCAGCGGCAATGCTCATTCAATTTAAAAAGACTCAAAAACATACCTTTGGTTAAAAAGCTATTAAATAGAAGTTAGAATACTATCCAAAACCATATATTTACATTATAAAAAACAAATTTATGTACTTACTACAATTCGATTGGAATCCTATTACAGGAATTGATATCGTTGGAAATTTCAAAATCCATTTTTACAGCTTAATGTGGGTTATTGCCTTTATTTTGGGATGGAATATAATGAAACGTATTTTTATAAGAGATAAAATAAGCCTAGAGAACCTAGACCCTCTTTTTATTTATACCGTTTTAGCAACAATGTTAGGTGCTCGTTTAGGGCATGTTATTTTCTATCAGTCTGAATTGTTTTCTCAAGATTTTTTTAGCGTATTCTTACCTTTCAGGTTTAAGCCAGAATTTGAATTTACCGGTTTTTCTGGTTTAGCAAGTCATGGTGCGGCTATAGGAATTATTGTTGCAATGTACTTATACCGCAAAAAATATAAATACAAATCTTTAATGTGGATTTTAGATCGTGTTGTTATCCCTGTTGCTTCTGGAGCTGTATTTATAAGGATTGGAAACTTTATTAATTCTGAAATTGTAGGGAAGATTACAGATTCGTCATTAGCTGTTCGCTTTGTTCAAGAGCACTACAGCAAAAGAGAAATAACTAAACTTACTGGGATTAGTGATTATAAAAAAGCTTATCAAGCTGTAACAGATAATCCAAAATTTCAAACCTTACTAGAAGCAGTTCCTTTTAGACACCCAGCTCAATTATATGAATCATTTTGTTATATTTTTGTATTCTTAATTTTATTATTCTTTTATTTAAAAACAGATAAGGATAAACAAACGGGGTTTTTATTTGGTCTATTTTTAGTTTTACTCTGGACAGTTCGCTTTTTTGTAGAATTTGTTAAAGAAGCACAAGTTGAAGGGAGAGAAGATTGGATTATGGGAATGAATACTGGACAAATATTAAGTATTCCTTTTATTTTAATTGGGCTTTATTTTATGTTTATATATAAACCAAAAACGCCAGTTGTTTAAAGTCATTAAAATGCATTCAAACTTTTTTAAATTAAACTGATGAAAAAAATAAACTATATAGGCATACTCCTACTCTGCTTTACAATATTATTTTGTGCTTGCAAAGAGGAAAAAAAAGTAATTAAACCAGTAGAAGTTACTTTTACCAAAGAAGGAGAGCTAACATTATTTAAAGGTACTAACGATAGTATAATAACTAAGTTAGATATAGAAATTGCAAACACAGACTCAGAGATCCAAACAGGGTTAATGTATAGAGAATCTATGAAACCAAATCAAGGAATGCTTTTTGTCTTTCCTGGTTTAAGAGAACGTTCTTTTTATATGAGAAATACCCGGATCCCTTTAGATTTAATCTTTATAGATAACAATAAAACTATTGTTAGTTTTCAGGAAAATGCAGTACCGTTTAATGAAAACTCTCTTCCCTCTAATGCTCCAGCTCAATTTGTTCTTGAAGTTAATGCTGGTTTTGCAGAAAAATGGTTATTAGAAGTAGGTGATAAAATGGATTACTTTGAAATAAGGTAGCCCTGCACAATAAATTAAACTAAAAAAAAAGAGTATTCAATGCTCTTTTTTCCATCATAGCAATAACAGATTGCTTTTAGGCTTTTCCGAAAATAAAAAAAATGTATTTTTATAAATAAATTAATCCTCACAATTTTATGAGTAATATACAATTTGGATATATACTACTCTCAATTATTATTTGGGTTATAGGTTATTTTCATAATGGAAAGTTTGTAAGGCCAAAATGGAAAATTGCTGGTAAATTCATTTTTTATGTAGCAGTATCCACTTTATTAACTTATTGGTTAAACCACTATAGTCTGTTATTTATTATTGGCCACCCATTAATTGGACTTATTTTCCATATAAAAATCTGTAAAAAACATAATATTAATTGGCAGACTTGCGAGCCTAAAGAAAAATATATTGAACTACAAGAAAAATGGGCTAAAGGCGATTTTTCTTAAACCAAAAACAAATTTTAAATATTAACTTTTTTATTAGCCCAACAATCATTTTATTTTCGTCCTAAATTGTTTTTCAATGCTTCAATATTTGACTTGAACAGAAACTTCAAAAAAAACAAAGTAGCAATAGAAGGAAAAAAACCTCTAAATAAAAGAATATAAAACTCTTGCCATTCAGAAAAATGAACTTGCGATAATTCTGCATATAACAACTCTCCATAGGGTTGAGATGGATAGAAAAATGTAGCGACTAAGTTACTTCCTATATGTAACCCCAATCCTATTGCAATAGATTTTGTTTTTACAAAAGCATATGCCCAAACATAACCTGTAAAGCCAGTGACTAAAATAACATAAAGTATTGGAATAATTCTTTCATCAGCCATACCATATGAAAACACATGATAGATTCCGAAGAATAATGCAGAAATTAATACAGCCCATTTAGCCCCTATTCTACTAATAAGTATATATAAAATAGCTCCTCTAAAGACCAAGTCTTCCGTTAATGCAGATTTAGAATGGTATATAAATGCCTTATATATTAATTTAAAATTAACATTTTTAGACTCCCATGTTATAGATTTAATTAACGTTACAGCATAGATTACTATAAGTGCAATTATTACTATAAATATAAAACCTATTAAAAATTGAATACAACGTTTTTTATTAGGAACAAATCCTAAAACCAATACGTTTTCTTTCTCGATAAAATATAAGAGTCCCCATGAGACTATTATTATTACTAATAATCCTAACATATTACAATAAATTTTAGAAGTGATTAAAGTCCTTTTAACTTCAAAAAAGGAATAGATAAAGGGTAATTATATGTATGAGAATTCAATGCAGACATTAGACTCTTTATACTAAAAATAATACCAAAAAGAAATACTGCTCCAGTAGCAAAAAAGTTAATACCTGGAAATGGAAAAAATAGTAACAACGACACTATTAGTAATAGGTTAATTGTACAATGAAAGTTAATTACTGCACGGCCATGTTTATCATAAACACCATTATCATCGGCTTTATTAATCCACAAAAACAATGGAAATATAACATTCCCAAACGGGATAATTAGTCCTAAAAATGGAGAACCATGCAATAATAACATCCACTTTCTTTTTATAACTTCTTCGGCAGGGTTATCTAGAACAATCAAATCTTCTACTTCTATTTCTAAACCTTCGGCTAATAATTTAATAGTTTGTAAATGTGGTTGAACGTCTCCTTTTTCAATACGTTGTATTGTTCGTACTCCAACAGTAGTTATATCGGAAAGTTCGTCTTGTGTATAACCTTTCAACTTTCGTTGATATAGTAAATTCTCTTTTAATGTTTGTTGTTTCATTGTATTTTTTTGATGAAGCAAATTTACAGAGTTACCTTTGTTTCTTACACGCCATTTAAATGTCACCTATCTGTCATTTACAGTTTTTATAGGCTTTACGAGACAAATATATTATTTTTCAGATGTTAAATCACTAAAAAACGAAAAGCAAGAAATTTAAAGCTTATACCCCTATAAAGCTCTTTTTTTAGTAGTTTTGAGGCAATTATTAATCCTAATTATTTTATGAAAACAAAACTACTTTTACTTTTATCATTGTGCTATGGTATAAGTTCAGCTCAAACACCTATTGCAACTTTTAATAGTGCACCAATGTCTAACTTTACAATTGTTAATTCTAGCCCTGCTATAGATCAGTCTCCAACTGGTGCAAATGTTACTTGGTCTTTTAATAACTTAACAGCTGCAGGTACAAATATTGATACGTATGCAGCACCTACTGCAGCTCAAATTACAACTTACCCAGGAACTACCGAAGTACAATCTACAACTACACAGGGTAGTACACCAACTGTAAGTAACGTATTTATTAAAGAGGATATGACAGGGACTTCGTTAACTGGTGCTATACAAGGTGACTTTACTTTAAACTATTCAACAACCAATGCATTTATTGGCTTATTCCCTTTAAATTTTGGTTATAATAATACAGGAGCACCAGTAGCTGGGACATTTGAATACCAAGGTACTAATGGTACTTTCACTGGCACTCTAACAATTACTGTTGAGGCCTATGGAACATTAAATTTAAATGACACAGGTACTGGCTCATATAATGGTAATGTTACAAGATTAAGACTAGATCAATCACTCTCGTTTAGTGTACCTCCTATTTTTAATAATGTTGGAACATTAACACAAACTTCTTACTATTATTACGACAATACTACTAATGATTTAATATTTAGGTATAATAATGCTACTATAGTTTCCGCATTCCTTGGAGTAAACGAAACCATAGAAGTTTTGGAGCGTAATGCATTAAATACACTATCTACACCTGTTACTGAACGTAAAATATTTCAATTGTATCCAAATCCAGTTGAAGATTATATTACAATTCTAACAAATACTACAGAGGTTGTAAAACATATAAATATTGTAAATACTACTGGGCAAGTCGTTTTAAAAACAAACAAAGATATAACCTCTCTTTCTGTTACAGATTTACCTGCTGGACTTTATTTTATAAGTATAGAGACGAAATCTGGTAAGACTACAACTAAGAAATTTATAAAAAAATAATTTCGCTTATTCAGTAAATTAAAAGAGGCTGTCTTAAAAGTAAAACTTTCGTCAAACCGAGCTTGATTCGGTTTCTCATAACAATTTAAAAATTAGTTTAATGAGATTCTGAAATAAATTCAGAATGACGTTTTGAATACTTTTAAGACAGCCTCTTTTTAATTAATTATCCAATTTTAAAACATTGAAACAATGCTATCGCAACTTCTGTTTATATGCCTTATTATTTTAGTAAGCAGAATCATGCACATTTGCAATTGCTCTCCCAGAAGGTTCATTCATGTTTTTAAACGCTTCGTCCCACTCTAATGCTATTTTAGTACTACAAGCTACACTTGGTTCTTGTGGTACACTATAGGCTGCTGTATCACTAGGAAAATGCTCTTCAAAAATAGAACGATAATAGAACTCCTCTTTGTTTTGTGGTGTTTGTATTGGAAATCTGTATTTAGCATTTTCCATCTGCTCATCTGTTACTTCTTTTTCTACCAGATCTTTAAGTGTATCAATCCAACTGTAACCTACGCCATCGCTAAACTGTTCTTTTTGTCTCCATGCTACACTTTCTGGTAGCATATCTTCAAAAGCTTTTCGTATTACCCATTTTTCCATACGCTCCCCATTAATCATTTTATCCTGTGGGTTTATACTCATTGCTACATCTATAAATTCTTTATCTAAAAAAGGTACACGCCCTTCTATTCCCCATGCGGCTAAACTTTTGTTTGCTCGTAAACAATCGTACATATGTAACTTATCTAATTTTCGTACCGTTTCGTCATGAAATTCTTTTGCATCTGGTGCTTTATGAAAATACAAATAGCCTCCAAAAATCTCATCGGCTCCTTCTCCAGACAATACCATTTTAATACCCATAGATTTAATAACACGCGCCATTAAATACATGGGGGTAGATGAACGAATGGTTGTAATATCGTATGTTTCTATGTTATAAATCACATCTTTTATAGCATCTAGCCCTTCTTGAATTGTAAATTTAATTTCGTGATGAACCGTACCAATATAATCTGCTACTTTTTGTGCTGCTGCTAAATCTGGAGAGCCTTCTAAACCTACAGAAAAAGAATGTAATTGCGGGTACCATGCCTCTGTTGCTCCATCACTTTCCACACGCTTTTGCGCATATTTTTTTGCAATAGCGGAGGTTACAGAAGAATCTAAACCTCCCGATAACAACACTCCATAAGGCACATCGCTCATTAATTGTCTTTTCACTGCGGCCTCAAGTGCCTCCTTTACTTTTGCTATGCTTGTTTCATTATCTTTTACAGCGTCATACTCTGTCCAATCTCTTTTCCACCATTTCACAAACTGGCCATCTCTGCTAGACATGTAATGACCTGGTGGAAATAATTCAATTTTAGTACATATTCCCTCTAAAGCCTTTAATTCGGAAGCAACATAAAATGTTCCGTTTTGATCCCAACCTATATATAAAGGAATAATACCCATGTGGTCTCTTGCTATAAAATACTCATCCTTTTCCGCATCATAAATAGCAAAGCCAAAAATACCATTCATTTCATCAACAAAATCAACGCCTTTTTCTTGGTATAATGCTAGAATAACTTCGCAGTCACTTTCAGTTTGAAACTTGTATTTACCTTCAAATTGTTTACGTAATGCTCTATGGTTATAGATTTCACCATTAGCAGCTAAAATTAATTTGTTGTCTGGGCTAAATAATGGTTGTTTACCAGATGCAGGGTCTACAATTGCTAAACGTTCGTGAGCCAAAATAGCTTTATCATTACTATATATTCCTGACCAATCTGGGCCACGGTGGCGTATTTTTTTAGACATCTCTAAAATTTGTGGTCTTAAATCTTCAGATTTTTCTTTAAGGTCGAAAGCACATACTATTCCACACATAATTTATATATTTTATTTCTTTTATTGTTATTTATTAAGCAAATATCATTTTAAAGTTTCATTTTAAAAATATAAAACACAATAATGATTACATTTTAAAACATAATATTAAATATTTGAAATAATACGAAACTAAAAAGTATAAAAAATAGTATAGTAACTTTGTAAACTGAAAGTTGACAACAGATATCTATAATCTGAAAAAGAAAAACAAATGAAATTTATAAAATTAATAACGCTTTTAATAAGCCTTAGTTCTTTTGCGCAAACTTGGCAACATGCTCCTAATATTGTTTCTAATACTAACGGTACGCGTTTTGACGATGTTTTCTTTTTAAACAATAATTTAGGATGGACTGCAAACGGTTCTTCTGCTGCTGTTTATAAAACTACTGATGGCGGTTTAACATGGACAGAACAACTAAATAATACCATATTAGGCAGCAATCATTACTTTAGAAATATTGAGTTTTTAAATGAAAACATAGGTTTTTTAGGGACTTTAAATGGTAGGTTTTACAAAACTACAGATGGAGGTGATAATTGGAGCGAAGTTATTATAACACCAAATCCACCTGCAATTTGCGGTTTAGATACTGTTGGAATTTCAACTATTTATGGTTGTGGTGCTTTTTTTGAACCTGCACATATTATAAAATCTACAGATAGTGGTAACACTTGGAGTTATATAGACATGTCTGCTTATGCCACTGCGTTAGTAGAAATTAAGTTTTTAGACGAATTAAATGGTTTTGCAGCTGGTAGGAATGCTACAGGTGCAGTTGTTTTAAAAACGACAGATGGAGGTAGCACTTGGTCTACAATTTATAACGCGACTATTCCTGGTGAATACATTTGGAAGCTTCAAGTTTTAGAAAGTAATACAGATGTTATGTTTGGAGCCTTATTTGCTTCAGACCCAAACCCTGGTAAGTTAATTACATCTACCAATGGAGGAAACACATGGTCTACTTTTGATGCTCCAGAGTCAGGAATTGAAGCTGTTGGTTTTATTTCTGAAACTAAAGGTTGGATGGGAGGCCATACTACAGGTTTTTTTGAAACCGTAGACGGAGGGGCTACTTGGACCGATTTAGGTGTTGGAGGTAATTTAAATCGTATTTTTATTATTAACAACTCGTTGGCATATGCTGCTGGTACAACAGTTTATAAGTACACTACAGAAGTGCTTAGTAATAACAATTCTGACATTGAATATAAGGCAGATTTAAATATACAACTCACTAAAAATCCTGTAACTAATCAATTAGAGTTTACAGTAAATTTTAAAGCAGATGATAATCTTCTTATTAGTTTACATGATGTTAATGGAAAATTTATAAAACAGTTAAGCCGAGATTTAATTAGAAATACCAAAACAAAAACTTACACATTTCCTGTAGAAGACTTGTCTAGTGGCACTTACATTTTAGATTTCCATAACAACACAGGGAAAACATCTAAAAAATTTGTTAAGCTTTAGTTAATTTCTGTAATATACTGTAAATAGCTGATTACTATTCCGACCTTTATATTCAATCAAACTATAACACGATATTATTATGAAAAAATCAAGTTTTTTTACAGCAACTACTTTTGTTTTTATGACCTTATTAAGTTTTAGCGTAAATGCTCAAAACTTTAGTGGGTTAGATAAAAGCCCAATGGACGTAGCTTCTTTTCCTACAAGTTATAAAGAGTCTAACAAATTAGTTAAGGTTACTTATAGTAGACCTCAACTAAAAGGAAGAGCTTTAAGTAAGCTAGCTCCTAATGGTAAAGTATGGAGAACTGGAGCTAATGAAGCCGCTGAGATTACATTATACACAGATATGAAATTAGGAGGGACAACAGTTAAGGCTGGAACTTACTCTTTATTTACAATTCCTGGAGATAAAGAATGGACTATTATTTTAAGTACAGATATTAATGTATGGGGAAGTTATTTCTACAATGAAGCAAATGATGTTGCTAGAATTAATGTACCAGCAACTACAGGAAAAGAATCTTTAGAAGCATTTTCTATGGCTTTCGAAAAATCTAAAAATGGTTTAGACTTACACATGGGGTGGGGAACTTTAAGAGTTACTGTGCCATTTACAAAGTAATCCTTATACCCAAAAAAAGCCTGTATTTTAGTAAAATACAGGCTTTTTTATTTTTAAGTCTATTATCCTATGGTATGTTTAAATACTTATGTGTTTGTAGTGAGACTTTCCATTTTGGGTTAGCCATAACATACTCTACTATTTCTGGAATCATTTTATCACGCTTCCCCCATTCTGGTTGCATATATAAAATACAATCTTTACTTACCTTTGCAGCTTGCTCTTCTGCAAAACGAAAATCGTCTTTATTATAAATAATAGTTTTTAACTCGTTTGCTTTTTCGTAAACACCTTGTGTTGGTAATTTTACTTTTTTTGGAGATAAACAAATCCAATCCCAAGTACCAGATAACTCGTAAGCTCCAGAGGTTTCAATATGCACTTGCATACCTTTAGCTTTTAATTGTGTTGTTAATTCTGTCATATCCCACATTAGTGGTTCTCCTCCAGTTACAACAATAGTATCACTATACTTTGCAGCATTAGCTACAATTTTTTCTGTTTCTGTTGGTGGATGTAATGCCGCAATCCAGCTTTCTTTAACATCACACCAATGGCATCCTACATCGCAACCTCCTATTCTAACAAAATAAGCTGCTGTTCCTTTATGGAACCCTTCTCCTTGAATAGTATAAAACTCTTCCATTAAGGGTAACATTTTTCCTTTCTTTACTAAATCTTGTATTTCCTGCGTCATAAGCCTGCAAATATAGCTATAAAGTTTGAAGTGAATGAATTATAACCCTCAATTTTTAGTCCGTGAAAAGTCCGTTAAATAGTAATACATTCTCTTAAAGATTATTATTTTTACGGCAAATACTAAAACATTATGAGTAAACGCGACGAATTCTTTAAGCACATCACCGAAGGTAATACTACTAAAGGAGACTTTATTACTTTGGGTTCTGCAATACTTGATGAAGAAACAATAACGGATGCTTTTGTAAAAATTCCATTAAAGACCATGAATCGTCATGGTTTAATTGCAGGAGCAACAGGTACCGGAAAAACAAAAACATTACAAGTATTAGCCGAAAATTTAAGCGATAAGGGAATTCCTGTTTTACTTATGGATATTAAAGGCGATTTAAGTGGTTTAGCACAACCAAGTCCTGGGCATCCAAAAATAGACGAACGTCACGCTAAAATAGGTTTAGATTTTGAAGCTAAAGGGTTTCCTGTAGAAATCTTGTCTTTATCTGAACAAGATGGTGTTAGACTTCGTGCTACAGTTAGCGAATTTGGTCCTGTATTACTTTCTAGAATTTTAGATTTAACAGAAACACAATCTGGTATTGTTGCTGTTGTTTTTAAATATTGTGATGATAACAAATTACCGCTTTTAGATTTAAAAGATTTCAAAAAAATATTACAGTATGCTACTAAAGAAGGTAAAGCTGAATTTGAACAAGAATACGGAAGAGTTTCATCGGCCTCAACCGGAGCTATTTTGCGTAAAATAGTAGAAATAGAGCAGCAAGGTGGCGATTTATTTTTTGGAGAAAAGAGTTTTGATGTAGAAGACTTAGTACGCACTACCAGAGATAGCCGTGGTTATATAAATATTATTAGACTTACAGATATTCAAGATAAACCCAAGTTATTTTCAACATTTATGTTGAGTTTATTAGCTGAAATCTATGAAACCTTCCCAGAGCAAGGAGATTCTGGAAAACCAGAATTAGTAATGTTTATAGACGAAGCGCATTTAATATTTAATGAAGCTTCTAAAGCATTATTAAACCAAATTGAAAGTATTGTAAAACTGATTAGAAGTAAAGGTATAGGCTTATATTTTGTAACACAAAATCCAACAGATGTTCCTGAAGCCATTTTAAGTCAATTAGGCTTAAAAATTCAACATGCTTTACGCGCTTTTACAGCAAAAGATAGAAAAGCCATTAAGTTAACAGCGCAGAATTATCCAGATACAGACTATTATGATACTGCAGAAGTATTAACCTCTTTAGGTATAGGAGAAGCATTAGTTTCTGCATTAGATGAAAAAGGAAGACCAACTCCACTTGCCGCAACTATGTTACGTGCGCCAATGAGTAGAATGGATGTACTAACAGATAGTGAGCTTCAGGATTTATTCCATGATTCTAAATTGGTCATGAAATATAATGAAACTATAGACAGAAAAAGTGCTTACGAAATATTAAACGAAAAAATTAAAAAAGCAGAAGCTTTAAAGGCAAAAGAAGATGCTAGAATAGCCAAAGAAAAGGAAGCCGCTAAAGCAAAAAAAGAAAGTAAACGAGCGACTACTAGACGAAGAAGCACAGCCCAAAACCCTATTGTAAAAGTATTAACTAGTGCTACTTTTATAAGAGCCGTTTTCGGAATTCTAAAAAAAGTAATTAAGTAACTATTTTACACACCCCAACAAAAACTAGATATAACAACAACTATTTTATATAAACTAAATGAAGAAATTATTTTTCACCTTAATCGCAACAGCAACATTAGCTACGTCTTGCCAGAAAACAGAAGTTAATCCTTTTTTAATCTCTAAACAAAATATAGGATTGCTAACAGATTCTACTAAAGTAAGCGCATTAGAAATTGTATATGCTAATGATTCTGTTGTTAAAAAAATTGCAGGAGATGAATTTACTGGTCGTGTTAATGGTATAGAAATCTATGAAAAGGGTGGTAAAAAACTGTTAGAGTTGTCACCAAGTGAAGCTTTAGATTCTACAGCAACAATTAGCACTGTAAGAATATTCGATTCGCGTTTTAAAACAGATAAAGGGATTAATTTAAACAGTACTTTTGGAGAACTAAAAGCAAATTACACTATTT
>NZ_JBSHNS010000147.1:0-6923 GCF_053601635.1 Pontimicrobium sp. MEBiC01747 | reverse complement strand
GTTTAACTTAACATAATATTATTTCTGCTAAAATTCACCTTATAAGTCGAATTGTTTTATTTTTCGATATAATGTTCTTTCGCTTATACCTAACTCTTCTGCGGCTAATTTGCGTTTTCCGTTATGGCGTTCTAAAGATTTTTTAATGAGTTCTAATTCTTTATCATGTAAAGACAGTGTTTCTTCTTCTTCAATTTCTTCGGCAAAATCATAATTGTCACTAACAGTATTATAATTTTCGCTAGTTTTAGCTGTTTGGGGTATAGAAAGTACTTGTAAGTTGTCGGAACTTTCCTCGTAACTAGAGGTTTCGTTATCGTTACCGTAGATTTTCTGAATTAAACTTTCGTTGTCTTTTTGGACATCTTTAGAGTTTCCAGTTTTCATAAGTTCCATTGTAAGCTTCTTTAAATCATTTAAATCTGCTTTCATGTCAAATAAAACCTTATACAATATTTCGCGCTCACTACTAAAATCGCCTTCTGCTTTCGATGTTTTAATTACTGCGGGTAAATTATCTCCAGTACTAGGTAAATAACTACGTAATGCATCTGCCGAAATAGTTCTGTTTTGCTCTAAAACAGAAATTTGTTCTGCAACATTTCGTAATTGTCTAATGTTTCCGCTCCAACGAAATTTTAATAATATATTTATAGCATCTTCACTTAACTTTATAGTAGGCATTTTGTACTTTAAAGCAAAGTCGCTCGCAAATTTTCTAAATAATAAATGGATGTCTTCTTGACGTTCTCTTAAAGGTGGTAGGTTAATGTCTACAGTACTTAACCTATAATATAAATCTTCTCTAAACTTTTCTTTTTTAATAGCCTCAAACATATGTACGTTTGTGGCTGCTACTATCCTTACATTGGTTTTTTGAACCTTACTAGAGCCTACTTTTATAAACTCTCCATTTTCTAATACACGTAATAACCTTACTTGCGTCGTTAGTGGTAACTCTCCCACTTCATCTAAGAAAATAGTACCGCCATCTGCAACTTCAAAGTAACCACTTCTTGTTTGTGTGGCTCCTGTAAAAGCTCCTTTCTCATGTCCAAATAATTCACTGTCTATTGTACCTTCGGGTATTGCACCACAGTTAACAGCAATATATTTACCATGTTTTCTGTGAGATAGAGAGTGGATTATTTTAGGAATACTTTCTTTACCAACACCACTTTCTCCAGTAACTAATACAGAAATATCTGTTGGTGCTACTTGAATCGCTTTTTCTATAGCACGATTAAGTCCTGCACTATTTCCAATAATTCCGAAACGTTGTTTTGTAGCTTGAATGGATTCCATTAATTTATAAGAAAAATATTAAATGTTATTGTTTAGTTTACGTAGTTGAAAACTTCTGAGAATTCAAAAGATAAATCACTTCCAAAATTGTATGCAATTGTTCTACTAGAAATTCTGTTTGCCGAATTGTATTGTAAATTGAAATTATAAGCTGTTCCGTCTATATTTACACCATTCCAGTTTTTAGAAGAATGAAAATGTGCTAAAACAGATCCGATTTCGTCTTCGTATTCGTCTCCAAAAAATGATAAAAGATACTGCTCATCATAAACCACTTTTAATGGGCTGTTATTACTGTCGTAGGTATAAGTAGAGTTGGAGTTAGTTTCTCCTGCTCTTACACTGCTAGAGCAGTTGCCATCTGCATTGTAAGTTACTGTCTCTACTTGAATAGATGTTGTACCGTCAAAAGATTCTTTTTTTATTAATCTATTGCTAGCATCTGTTGTGAAAACTGTAGAAATATTAGAGCCTACTTCGGTTCTTGTTGCAGTATTTCCGCTGTATGTAAAATTGTAAACAAAATCATCATCGTCATCTTCAAAATAATCATAAGTTATTTGAGAAATTTTTCCATCTGTATAGGTTATAATATATTCGTTAGTTGTTACTCCGTCTGAGTTAACCGAAATATCACTAATAATTTGTCCTTCGCTATTTCTTGTATAAGTTTGCGTTTCTGTTTCTGCTGGAGCAGGTGGGACAGATACTTCAACAGTACTACTAGTTAAAATATTGTTTGCAATATTTAAATCAGATCGTGTAATGGTTTGTATAGGTGTGCCAAATAAACTAAATGTTACGTCTGTGTCTAGTTCGTAAAGGGATAGCGTTAAATCACCACTTTCTGAGCCTCCGCCACCTCCGGTACCACCACCTGTGCCACCTCCGCCGATTGGATCAGCCTCAAAAAAGCCGCCATCTAAAGGTTCATTTTCACATGCTGTAAATAAAGATAGCGAAACGAATAATAAGAGTATTTTTTTCATAGTTATTATTGATTAATTGTTTTTTGATAACCCAATAGCTTCACCAATTAGTGTAGCTTTTGTGCAATCTGTTACTTTTACATTTACAAAATCGCCAATATTATAGTTTCCTTTTGGGAAAACAGCGACTATATTTTGGGCGCTTCTACCAGACCAATGCTCGCTAGATTTTTTTGAAGCACGTTCTATTAAAACTTCTACCGTTGTATTTAAATATTGTTTAGTCCTAAATTCACTATGTTTAAGTTGAAGTGCAATAATTTCGCTAAGTCTTCTACTTTTAACCGTTTCAGGAACATCATCTTCTAATTTACGTTCTGCTAATGTACCTGGTCTTTCTGAATAAGTAAACATGTAGCCGAAGTTATATTTTACATACTCTAATAAAGATAAGGTGTCTTTATGGTCTTCTTCTGTTTCTGTTGGAAAACCAGCAATAATATCTTGACTTATAGCGCAATTAGGTATAATTTTACGAATATTATCTATAAGTTCAAAATATTCTTCTCTAGTATGTAAACGATTCATGGCTTTTAAAATACGATTACTTCCACTTTGCACAGGTAAATGTATATGGTTACATATATTATCGTATTTAGCCATAGTTTTAATAACATCTAAAGACATGTCTTGTGGGTTAGATGTCGAAAAACGAATACGCATTTTTGGTTGTGCTTCTGCACAAATAGATAATAGTTTAGCAAAGTCTATAGCTGTAGCCTTTTGCATTTCTGTAGCTTTTGCAAAATCTTTTTTTAAGCCGCCACCATACCAAAGGTAGCTATCTACGTTTTGCCCCAAAAGGGTTATTTCTTTATAGCCTTTATTCCATAAGTCGTTTACTTCTTCTATAATGCTTTGTGGATCTCTACTGCGTTCTCTTCCTCTAGTAAAAGGCACTACACAAAAGGTACACATATTATCACAACCTCTAGTAATAGAAACTAATGCAGTTACACCATTAGTGTTTATACGTACAGGTGAAATATCTCCATAAGTTTCATCTTTAGATAAAACAACGTTTATAGCGTCTCTTCCATCTTCAACTTCTGCTAAAAGGTTGGGTAAATCTTTATAAGCATCTGGCCCTACAACAAGGTCCACTATTTTTTCTTCTTCTAAAAATTTACTCTTTAAACGTTCTGCCATACAACCTAATACGCCCACTTTCATTTTTGGGTTAGTACGTTTTACAGCATTGTACTTTTCTAAACGCTTTCTTACCGTTTGTTCAGCTTTATCTCTAATAGAGCAGGTGTTAACTAATACTAAATCTGCATCATCAAGGCTTTTTGTAGTATTAAAACCTTCATTTTGTAATATGGAAGCAACAATTTCACTGTCGCTAAAATTCATAGCACAGCCATAGCTTTCTATAAAAAGCTTTTTAGTGTTTCCTTCCTTTTGTTTTAAAACAAGAGCGTCTCCTTGTTTGTTTTCGTCTATAATTTTTTCCATACTAAGTACCGATGCTACTATCAGTCAATAAGTGTGCAAAGATATAACTATTTTAAACATTATGACAAAGTGACATAGTGGTATATATGTTAAAAAGAATAATTACATTTGAAATACTAACTATTTAACAGATATAAAATGACATTTGAACAATTGCGCTCAAAAATACAGAATGCTCAACCTTTAGATTTTGGAACCATCTTCGATAGTTCAATAAACCTATACAAACAATTGTGGTTACAGGGGTTTTTAACCATATTAATAGGTGCGTTAATAACACTACCAATAGCCTTTATGTATAGTTTGTTTTTAGGAATGTTTGGTTTGGATGTTGTTAATCCTATAGAAGTGGGAGATTTCAAGATAGATGGGTTGTTTAATTTTTATAGTGCAAGTGCTATATATAATATTCCAGTTACAATAATTTCGACAACTGTAACTTTAGCGCTAACTTCAGCCTTTTACAGAATTTGTTTACAAAAAGAACAGGGCGAATCTGTGTCTGAGGACTATTTTTATTTTTTTAAAGGCGGACATTTAAGTAAAATACTAATACTTGCATTGGCCTATTCAGTAATAGCGGTAATTGCTCAGGCTTTGTGTTTTATTCCTTATATATACGTATGTGTCCCTCTAATGTTTTTTTCTGTGATATTCGCATTTAATTCGGAGAAAAGCGTAGAAGAAATTGTAAAGCTAAGTTTTGATATAGGAAACAAAAAGTGGTTAATATCTTTTGGGCTTCTAATAGTTACTGGTATTATTGCCTGTTTAGGTCTTTTAGCATGTATTATTGGTATGCTTTTTACATTGCCATTGGTTTACTTTCCAGCATATTTTATTTATAAAGAAGTTGTTGGATTTAATGATAATGATGATATTATGAAAATAGGTCAAGAATAAAAAATATTAATGTAAATACTAATCAATAATGTTTTCAGAAATACAACTTAAAATACAAAATGCTAAAGAATTAGATTTTGGAGTCATTTTTAACCAATCTATAGAATTGTTTAAGAAAATATGGGTACAAGGTTTGGTTACAGAGTTGTTAAAATATGTTTTAATGATTCCTTTGATGTTTGTACTTTATATTCCTTTAATTTTATTCGGAATTATTGGAGGAGAAATGATGGATCCACAATCTATTGAGGAGGGCTTGCAAGCAGAGGGGATTGCTTTTATAGTGTTCTTTTATATAATGATGCTTGTAATTATGTTTTTTGCCGTTATTATTGTTTTTGGTATGCAAGCTAGTTTTTATAGAATGTCTAAAGCTAAAGATTATAATGAGGTAACTGGAGATGATTACTTCTATTTTTTTAAAAAACCTTATTTAAGTAAAACGATAAAGATAGGGGCAGCAGGAGCGGGGATTTATGTATTAGCAATGTTGCTTTGCGTTTTGCCTGTGTTTTATGTTATGGTTCCTGTAGCATTAATAAGTGTGATTTATGCATTTAATCCAGAACTAACAGTGTCTAACATTATAAAACTAGCATTTGATTTAGGCAATAAAAAATGGCTAATTACTTTTGGTTTAATAATCGTATCTTCTTTGTTAGCTCAAATTGTAGGAATGTTTATGTGCTTTGTAGGAGTTTATGTAACTATCTCATTCGCTTACCTACCACAGTACTTTATTTATAAAGAAGTTGTTGGTTTTGATGATAAAGACGACATATTAAAAATAGGAAACGAATAATATTTATTTTTGAAAACAACCATACTCTCTTTTCTAACCTTAATTAGTGTTTGCTTTTCGTATACTCAAGATGTTAACGAAGCTTTAGGTTTTGCTATAGAGAATGATAAAATGGTTTTGTTAGACCGCTATTATACTAGTGGCTTGTTTATAAATTATAAAAGAAATCTTGAAAATAACTTTTTATTTAAAAAAGATTCAAGTAGTACACTACAGCTAAATGTAACAATAGGAAATGAAACCTACACCCCTAAAAATTTGCGTAGTTTCAATACACAATTATTTGATCGTCCGTATGCAGGATGGTTATTTTTAAAAACAGAACTAGTTAAAGTAAAACGAGCTAATATGCTGTCTTTAGGAGTAGAAATGGGTATTACAGGAGAAGAGTCTTTAGCAGGAAAGCTACAGACTTGGTTTCATGAGTTCTTAAATATAAACGATAACCCAACTTGGCATCAAGAAATAGAATTTAAGTTTTTACTAAACCTTAAAACAAAATATATTTTAAATACACAGATAAGTAATAAACAAAGCTTACAATATATAGGAAGCGCAAGCATAGGAACTAAGGATATATATATGGAGTATGGTGTAGATTATTTTGTAGGTAAATTTAATGCGTTACAAAATACGTCACGCCTAGAACTAATAGATAAAACTAAACAAAACGAATTTTTTGGATATTTAGGATTAGCGTATAGATATGTCGCACACAATACTTTAATACAAGGAAGTTTAGATTATGAGGATGTACTTTTTACCTCAAGAATAAAGCACCACTTGTTAAAATTTAAAGTAGGCACAGTTTTGAAAATAAGGAACAGTACTTTTAAATTGGGGTACAATTTTAATACAAGAGAAACACCAAAAGCAGCAACCCATGCATATGGGACATTAAGTTTTTATCAGAGTTTTTAATATAAAAATGGGCAAATGAAATAAAATAAAATGTATTAAAAATGAAGCTTTAAGAACTTTTAATTAGGTTCGTATATTTTTTTTCACATACATTTGTACATTCAAAAAAATGAAGAATGGCGAAGAATTTAGTTATAGTTGAGTCACCTGCTAAAGCAAAAACTATAGAGAAGTTTTTAGGAAAAGACTTTAAAGTAGAATCTAGTTACGGACATATATCCGACTTACCCTCAAAAGAACTAGGTGTTGACGTAGATGGCGATTTTAATCCAAAATATGAAGTATCATCAGATAAAAAATCTGTTGTAAAAAAACTTAAAGAATTAGCAAAAAAAGCAGAAACGGTTTGGTTAGCTAGTGATGAAGATCGAGAAGGAGAAGCTATTGCATGGCATTTAGCAGAATCTTTAAAATTAGATAAAGAAAAAACAAAGCGAATTGTATTTCATGAAATTACAAAATCTGCAATCCAAAAAGCGGTAGAAAATCCAAGAAGTATAGATTACGATTTAGTAGATGCACAGCAAGCACGTCGTGTATTAGAT
>NZ_JBSHNS010000146.1:0-9499 GCF_053601635.1 Pontimicrobium sp. MEBiC01747 | reverse complement strand
GGTTAATATTGCGCCTGTTGCATTGTTTGAGTTCTCGGCATTTACGGCACTTAATCCATTTCTTAATACAGGAACTCCTACTGAGGAAGCACTGATTAGATTAATTGTAGTAGAAGCAGTAATACCAGTGATATTTATAGTTGCAGTTCCAGACCCGTTTAAAGTTATAGTTTGATTTGAGCCTCCATCAATATTATAAGTTACTGTTGCATTTGGAGTTCCAGTTATAGTAAATATGGCATCTCCAGTATCACATAAATCTGCGCTTGCAGAAGCATCAGCCGTAGCACCAGCTGTAACGTCTATACATATAATTTCATTGTAAGAACATCCAAAACCATCTGTAGCGGTGAAAGTATAACAGTGCATGCCCGTTGCTGTTGGTTGTACAGTAATATCATTTCCACTTGTATTAATTATATTCCCCGTTCCAGAATTAGCACTCCATGAGCTAGAAGCAATAGTTTGATTGAATGTGAAATTTGGATCTGAAGGCGCAATGCTAGAATCGAAAGTTAAGCCTAAACCAAAAATATAACCATCATCAGAACTAATATTATCTGTAATAGTAACACACCAATCTCCATTTATTGGGGAACCTATAAAAGCAGCGAAAGAATTATCTGAATCATAAGATCCAGCTGATATAGAATTACCTGCAGTAGAGTTTACCGTAGTAGGCCCATTATCTAAAGTTGTACCAGTTGAACCAGCATCTAAAAAGTAATAGTCCCAACCAGTCCCAGGTCCAGTTCCATCTGTTTGAATTGGGTCTCCTAAATTGGCTCCTGAATTGGCTATACTTCCACTATCTAATAGTACTACAGATGCTCCGTTAGGAGCAGTTAGAGTCATACCTAAATCGCCTAAGTAAGTGTGTTCTATATTCATAAAAACATTCACAATATCAGTAACACTAGTAATATTTGTAGTATTTGGGTAGCAGTCTACTGTAAAACAAGTTTGGTACACTCCTGTGCTACTATCTGGTAAAAATGTTGTAGTGTAGTTAGGAGGAGCACAGTTTACCGAAATAGATTGTGGGGTAACTACTCCATTTATAACTGAGGTATCTCCTTGACATATAGGATCTGAAACCGCTGCTGTTCCTGTAAAATCTGGTGTTGGAGCTACATGAATAATTTGATTTATTTTATTTGTATTCGTACAGCTTCCTGCTGCAATATTTAAATTAACTAAATAAACACCTCCAGTAGCATAAGTATGAGAAACATTAGTTCCTGTACCAGTAGTTCCGTCTCCAAAATCCCAAGTGTATGTAGCACCTGCTCCAGAGTTAGAGAATGTTCCACTACCTACAAAATTAACAGAGTCACCTTGACAGATGCCTATAACTCCATTTCCGTTTACTGCTGGTGTTGTTGAAAGTAAGTTAGCTGTAACTGTTTGATTGCAAGGAGCAAAACAAGAAATATCTGCTTCCCAACCTGAATATGTAAGACTTGAATCTGATTGAAAAGATATAGTAAGACAGCCGCTGGCGTCACTAGATACCAATGTACCTGGATTAGTTGTATAAGTCCCCATTAAAGGAGACCCTGTGTTAGGGCCATTATATACAGTCATAAAATCTAATGTACTTCCTTCTACACTAAAACTAGAAAAGTCTAATTGCGTAAATGTACCTGGATTTGCAGGATCTGGGCAAATGGTTATAGTGTAATTTTCGCTATTTGCATAATTACCTGAAGCTCCTCCAGAGTCAACAAAAGTATCAGAGCATGTATATACAGTATTTCCATTTTCGGTTGCTATATTGTATTGTGCATTAAGAACAGATACACAAATAAGTGCTAATAAAAGTAGTACTCTCTTCATAATTATCTTCTTGGTTGGATTAACATGTAGTATTGGGTATTGCCTAGCTTGTAAACAATCGTTTTTTGAGGGAATAATTCAATTTTATATTTTAAAGGGTTGAATGTCTGGATATCATACGAAGAATCTCTCTCTTGATTAGCGTTATATTTGGTGTGTAGCTCAACATCCGAAATATTTTTAAAGACTTTTCCTTCGTATTTAGTGTTGGTTGCAAAACTTAAACGGTTTTGAAAAAAATCTACTAATAGATTATAACGACTATCATCGTTAAGGAAAAAGTTAAAATTATCTGCGTATGCCTCTTTTATAAAAGTATTTATATCTTCTATAGAATAGTTTTTAAAAGAGCTTGTTGTGTGATTAAAACTCTTATTTTGAGTGTCTTGTGAAGAGATATTCTCGGATGTTTGATTTGAGTTTAGAGATAGATTTAGTAAAAGGCAAAGCCCTATAAGTATGTTTTTCATGACTTAATAAATGATATTTTAATATGTTTTTTCTTACAAAAATATGTAGGGAAAACAGCTTTTACTCATAAAAAAATATGTGTATAAGCGCTTTTAGGCTATATAGTTTATAACCTAGAGATAAATCGAATTTTTAAAGTGAAAATTAACTTTCAGTGTTTTTTATATGGAATAAAAAAATTGAAGAGACTTCTTTTTTATGATAAAAAAGGTAATTGTAGAAATGGGACATAGTATATTTAGATTTAGTTGGTAATTTTGCTAATATATAATATTTTTTTAACATTTTTTTAACCGTATTAATATTCTTGTTATGAACTGATTAAAAAAATGCTTGAAACCCTTGTGTTTTGTAGGTTGTTAATTGTCAAAAAGTTAACATTTTTTTATTATACAATAATTAAAAGCTGTTTTTGCTATGTAAAATATGCCTTTTTGTAGTACTATTTACTTATCTGGAAGAGAATAATCGTCTATTTGATGTACTAATTAAAGAAAACGAAGAATATTTAACATTTTTTATCTTGATAATTTTATACCTTTCTAAATAAAATATTATGATGTATAAAACAATTTTAACTGTTTTAATTATTAGTGGTTTGTGGTCATGTAAAGAGGTAAGTGGTGAGGTCGATACTTCTCAAGCGATTAAACAAATTGATAAAGCGAATAACTTAAATGACAGTGTTGATGAAAAGGTAACAATTGAGTTTCCTTCTAAAGATGGTTTGCTTATCACCGCTGATGTTTATAAAGTGGGAGATAAACCGGTTTCGATACTATTATGTCATCAAGCTAGATTTAGTAGAGGTGAATATAAAGACACGGCGTTAAAACTAAATGCTTTGGGCTACTCAGTAATGGCTATAGATCAACGTTCTGGCGATAGTGCTAATAATATTATTAATGAAACGGCTAAACTCGCTAAGTCTAAGAATCTTCCAACAGGATATTTAGATGCAAGGCAGGATATAGAGGCGGCTATAGACTATATTTATACTAATAATGGTGGTAGGCCTATTTTATTGCTGGGAAGTTCCTACTCGGCTTCTTTGTCTTTGTTAATCGCTAACAATAATAATAAAGTGAAAAAAGTAGCAGCATTTAGCCCAGGAGAATACTTTAAAGGAGTAGATATTCAAGGTGCAATAAAAGATTATAATAAACCTGTTTTTGTTACAGCATCTAATAGCGAGACTCAAGCATTAACAACTTTAGTAAGTAAAATCAATGGTAAATACCTTTACCATTACAAACCAAAAGAAAAGGGAATCCATGGTTCTAGAGCTTTATGGGACACTACCGATGGTAGTGAAGGTTATTGGATAGCATTTAAAGCATTTTTAGATTTATAATAATTCTAAAATACGCTCTAAAGCCATTCCTCTAGATCCTTTTATTAGTAACGTAACGTCTGTAACTGATAAACTGTTAAAGTTGCTTTTTAAAGCTTCGAACGAGTGGTACTGTTTTATTTTAGGATTCGTATTTTTAGTATTATAAAAATTTTCGCCAACAAGAATAATGGCATCTATATTAAGCTGGCTGGCTAAATCTGCAATGTTTTGATGTTCTTGTTTAGCTTCGTCTCCTAATTCGAACATATCACCTAAAATAGCAATTTTATTAGAGGTTACTTTTAAGTCTGAAAAATTAGACAACGCGGCTTTCATGCTAGAAGGGTTTGCATTATATGCATCTAGAATGATTTTAGTCGTCTCTTTTTCTAATATTTGAGAACGATTATTCCTTGGTGTATATTGCTCTAAAGCTTCTTTTATAGAAGCGTCTTCAACCTTAAAATAATTACCAATACAAATTGCGGCCGCTATGTTATTAAAATTATAAATACCTATTAATTGTGTTCGTATTGTTTGCTTATTATAACTTGCATAAACAAATGGTTGTGCTTGCTCTAGTGTAACTGTTAAGTTAGCTGTGTCCTTATCTCCAAAAGTTATTATTTGTGCATTTTTAGAGTGTTCTACTTGCTTACTATCGTTGGCATTAACAAAAATTAATTTTGTGTTTGCTTTGAGGTAATTGTAGAGTTCTGTTTTTCCTTTTATAACACCTTCAATACCACCAAAACCTTCTAAATGTGCTTTTCCAAAATTTGTAATGTAACCATAATCTGGTTGCGCTATAGAGCATAAAAAATCAATTTCTTTTTGATGGTTAGCCCCCATTTCTACTATTCCAATCTCTGTGGCTTTAGTCATAGAAAGCAGGGTAAGTGGTACTCCTATATGGTTGTTTAAATTACCTATAGTTGCTGTTGTATTATACTTTTTAGATAAAACAGCATTAATGAGTTCTTTAGTTGTTGTTTTTCCATTACTACCAGTAAGTGCTATAATCGGTAGTTTTAAATAATTACGATGGTAGGTTGCTAATGCTTGTAGCGTTTTTAAAACATCTTCAACATGTATAGTTTTTTCTGTATTACTGTGATATTCTTTTTCGTCTATTATAACGTATTTAGCTCCTTTATCTAATGCTTGATTAGCAAATGTATTACCATTAAAATGTTCTCCTTTTAAAGCAAAAAATAAATCTCCTTTACGAACTTTTCTTGTATCTGTAGAGATGGAATTGTTTTCTAAAAAAAGTTTGTGTATTTGAGGTATTGTCATGTTCTGTAATAGATTTTCTTTGTGAAAATAAATGTATAAAAAAAGTCCTAACTAATTGTTAGGACTTTTATAATATATAGAACTAAAATCTAGTTTTTAGATTTGTTTCCTTTTTTAGATTTAGAACCAACTCTAGACATAGCACATCTAAAACCAATATAATCGGTAGCTATATTTTGTGGGTAATAACGTCTTTGTGCAGGATCTAACCAGTATTCTCTGTCTTTCCAAGAACCTCCTTTGTAAACACGTACTTCATCGTTAATTAGAGATGTACGCTTGTCAGATTTGTCATATTCTCTAATAAGGGCTCCTGTAGAATCTACTTCAACAGAATGATCTGGAGAGTTATACATTTTACGTGTAGTGTTAGTGTCTTCTCCTTCTGTTTCATCATCAAAACCATCAGCATAGTAACGAGAAGAACGCTTGTCACCATCTCTAAAGTTTCTGTTATCACTAGTATCGAAATTTGTTCTTAAGTATGTTTCGTCTAAATCAACTGGTACTTGAGCAATTTCTCCTGGTAAATCTCTAGCAATTATTTTTCCATTTGCTAATGTATCGTAAACAATAGTTTCTGTTGTAACAATTTCTACTGTACCATCTTCTCCAATTTTATTCTTGGTATAAACGTTTCCACGGTAGTAGTTAAAGTCATTAAATTCATCATCAACTATTGGTCTGTAAACATCTGCTACCCATTCAGCAACATTACCAGCCATGTCATATAAACCAAAATCATTAGGCTCGAAAGATTTTACTTGAGCAGTAATGTCAGCACCGTCATCAGACCATCCTGCAATACCACCGTAATCACCTTTTCCTTGCTTGAAGTTAGCTAATTGATCTCCACGAACTTTACGTTTTCCTGAACGTGTATATTGTCCTTCCCATGGGTATTTTTTTCTACCTCTGTAAGAGTTATAACTTCTTATTTCAGATAAACCTAAGGCAGCATATTCCCATTCAGCTTCAGTTGGTAGTCTGTACTTAGGAGAAATAATTCCTGTTTGTCTTGTAGCATATACATTAATTTCGTTTCCTTCTGCATCTACTTGAGGCTTTAATTTTCCTCCTTTTAAGATCTCTTCATTACCACCGTATGTTTGTGTTGGTGCATTAATGTATGTGTCTGTATTAAAGTTAGCATCAGCAGTCGCTTCATATTGGCTATCTTGTTTTAGGTAGCCTTCTTTTTGTAGACTTAATTCATTATAACGATCTGTTCTCCAATTAGCAAATTCAACAGCTTGAATCCAACTAACACCAACCACAGGGTATTCTCCATATCCTGGGTGACGTAAATAGTTGTTTGTCATTACTTCGTTGTAACCTAATCTGTTTCTCCAAACTAGAGTATCTGGTACAACACCATCATATATTTTTCTAAAGTTTTCATCATCTGGTGGATATACAGTTCTAATCCAATGTAAATATTCAGTATACATTTTATTAGTTACTTCTGTTTCATCCATATAAAACGATTGAACATGCTGTTGATTTGGACTATTGTTCCAATCATGCATTACATCATCTTGAACTCTACCCATTGTGAAAGTACCACCTTCAACAAATACCAATCCTGGAGCAGTTTCTTGCTCTTTAAATTTAGTATTGTATTGAAAACCACCTTCTTTAGCGTTAATTTTCCATCCTGTTGCTCTTGAAGTATTAGAGCCACCTCCAGATCTTTTACATCCTACCAAGGTTAGCGACACAGCTATTATTAAAATAAGCCTTGATACAATTAGTTTTTTCATATTCATACGTTTAAGTAAGCTAATTATGTTTTTTTGGAGTCGCAATATAACAATTATACCTAACTCTACAAGTTTAAATTGTGAAATTTGAATAAAAAAATCGCATTTCATCCTATTTTATTTACTGTATAACGATGTTTTGTGTGTTTCATCGTTATTGTATCTAGTTAACGTGCGATTTGTCAATTTAGTATCACAATTTCAAATTATTTTACGAAATAATTAAGAAATAAATATACTTGATAAGATTAATTTATGTTCCTAATATTAGGTAGTAACAGTTTTAAATGAAATTACCCTACTTATAAATACTAAATAATAAAATAAAGGCGTTATGTGGTGTAATGAAAAATCTAACATCAATAATAGCGCTATTAACAGTAATTTTAGTTTATCCACAGCAGAAAACAATAGATTTAAATTGGGGAGAAGAAAAAATAATTACTACAAGTAAATCACAAATTAAAATTCCAAGTTTTACACCAAGAGATAATTTTAGATACACAGAAAAAGAGGGTGTTGAATTTATTAAACAGTGGGAGGTTGAAATGCCAGTAAACATTGAATCTGTAGGGATTAGTAATATTAATTATGCTACAATTACTATAGAGGAATTAAAGGATGTTAATATTAAAAGCATCTCAAGTACAATTAACTTTAAACTAAAAAATACATTCGCAAGAAATAAACAATATGTACTATTTAATATTTTTCCAATAGTAAAAGAAGGAAATAATACGTATAAAAAAATAGTCTCTTTTACAATTAACTATAAGTATAGTAATAAGTTTAGTTCTAAAACAAGTTTGTTAAATACAATAACTAATTCAGTTTTAAATACAGGAACATGGCATAAGTTTGTAATAAACAAAACAGGAGTTTTTAAATTGGATAAAGCATTCCTAAACGCTTTAGGAATAAATACTAACACGATAAACCCTAAAACAATTAAAATTTTTGGAAATGGAGGGAAGATGTTACCTTATGCTAATAGTGAAAACTACCCTTTAGACCCTATAGAAAATGCAATAAAAGTTATAGGAGAAGACGATGGTGTTTTTAATGATAATGATTATGTCTTGTTTTATGGTGAAGGCCCTAAAGGAAATGTTGATGATGTGAAAATTAATACTAACCTTAATCCATATACAGATACAACTTATTATTATATAACAACAAGCGGGAGTAATGGTAAGCGTATAGAGCCAATGGTTCAACCAGTAGGAACTCCTGATACTACTATTAATACGTTTCATGATTATCAATTTCATGAATTAGATGAGTATAGTTTAGCTTATGTTGGTAGGCGTTGGTTTGGAGATGAATTTGATATAGAAACTACAAAAACGTTCGATTTTAGTTTTCCAAACCTAGTAACAACAGAGCCTGTAAAACTAAAAGTTATAGGGGCTTCTCCATCCCAAGGCGGATCTACTATGGCTATTAGTTTTAATAATACAGAAGTTGGATCATTAATTATTCCTAATATACCCACTACAAGTAATAATCTTGCAGCAGAAGGTCTGTTTGTAAGTGACATAAATACAGGCTTAGCAGATGATATCTCTATAAGGGTAGATTTTGATAATTTAGGAAACCCAAGCACTAAAGGTTACATAGATTATATTGCTTTAGAAGCCATAAGAGATTTATCTTTTTCAGGAAATCAATTCGTTTTTTTCAATAAAGAAACAGTTACAACCAACGGTATAGGTTTGTACACACTAAGTAACGCAAGTAGCGTATTAGAAGTATGGGATATTACAGATAAAAATAATATTACGGCAGTAGAAAATAGTAATAATTCGTCTAGTATTAGCTTTAAATCAACACTAGGTAGCCTCAAAACATTTGTAACTGTTAGTGCTCTTGATTTTTTTACCCCATTAGATGGTTATAACTCGCAAGTAGCAAACCAAAACATAAAGGGAACTATTTTTAAAGATGAAAATGGTAATTTTAAAGATGTAGACTATATAATAGTAACACCTTCTGTTTTTTTTAACCAAGCAAAACGTTTGGCTGAGATTAATAAGAATAAGCATGATTTAAATGTAAAAATAGTAACCTTAAACTCTATTTATACAGAGTTTAGTACAGGTAATAAGGATATTTCGGCTATAAGAAATATGCTAAAATATGTTTACGATAATGCTAGTGCTCCAGAAAACAGGTTGAAATATGTCTGTTTTTTTGGAGATAGTTCTTTCGATTATAAAGAACGTGTGGCCTCAAATACCTATTACGTACCAACTTGGAACGCTTATAGTAGTTTTAACTTAACAACATCGTTTGTTTCCGACGATTTCTATGGTATGATGGATGCTAATGAAGGACGTATGGAAAATACAGATTTGCTAGATATAAATATTGGTAGAATTTTAGCAGACACACCGTTAAAAGCGAAACAAATGGTAGATAAAATAGAAACGTACTATTCTCAGGAAGCATTAGGTAGTTGGAGAAATAATTTTGTTGTTATTTCAGATGATGTTGATGTTGTAGAAGAATTTAGTTTACAGGAGACTACCGATTTAATTGGAGATTTAGTAACAGCAGAAAAACCATTTATAAATGTAGTGAAAATTCATACAGATAGTTTTGAACAAGAATCTTCAGCAGGAGGAGATCGTTATCCAAAAGTAGCAACAGCGATTTCTAATGCAATAGAAAACGGAGCGTTAGTTGTAAATTATTTTGGACATGGAGGAGAAGATGGTTTGGCTTCCGAGAGGATTTTTCAGAAAACAGATGTTTCAAGTTTGCGTAACGAATGTCAATTAAATTGTTT
>NZ_JBSHNS010000145.1:0-366 GCF_053601635.1 Pontimicrobium sp. MEBiC01747 | reverse complement strand
TTATTAGAGTGTTTCCTATGAAAACATGTCTTTTACTTTTTCAAAAAATGATTTATCTGAACGTTCTGGTTTTGGCGCAAAATGTTCATCTTCTCTCATGCTCTCAAAAAATTCTTTTTGAGATTTACTTAAGGTTTTTGGTGTCCAGACATTAACATGGACTAATAGGTCTCCTTTTCCGTAACCATTAATACTTGGAATTCCTTTTCCGCGTAAGCGTAATATTTTACCAGACTGCATCCCTGCTTCTATTTTAATACGTACTTTTCCTGTAACGGTATCAATTTCTTTAGAGCCTCCTAAAACGGCATCAGATATGCTTACATATAAATCGTAATGTAAATTATCGCCTTCTCTTTGTAATGT
>NZ_JBSHNS010000144.1:0-3242 GCF_053601635.1 Pontimicrobium sp. MEBiC01747 | reverse complement strand
GTCCTTTGGTTTCCATGTCTACAGTTACCTGTTTTACATGTTTAGACAAATAATTTTGTATTAATTGCTTAATTGCGCCTGGTAAAGTCGCTGAAAACAAAATAGTTCGCCTACTTTTTGGTAAAACTTCCACAATTTGATCCAGACTTTCCTTTAAAATAGAAATCATCTCATCTGCTTCATCTAAAACTAAATACCCCGCTTCTGTAATATTTATTGCTTGCCTATTTATTAAATCTATTAAACGACCAGGGGTTGCAACTACTATATGTGTTGTTTTAGTTAAACGTTCTATTTGTGGCTTAATTGGTACGCCTCCGCATATACTTGCTATAGAAACTTCTGGCCTATACTTAGCAAACTGCTCTAAATTATTACAAATTTGTTTTCCTAGTTCTCGCGTTGGTGCCAATACTATTGCTTGAATAGCTGTTTTATTAGTATCTATTAATTGTAATAAGGGTAAACCAAAGGCTGCTGTTTTTCCTGTTCCAGTTTTTGCAATACCAACAAAGTCTGAGGTATTAGATAATAAATGCTTAATAGCATGTTCTTGTATTTCTGTTGGTTTTACAATTTTTAAATCGTTTAACGCTTTTAATAAATTTTCGGAAAGTTTTAAATCTAGAAAGGATTGTGACATAATACTATTTTAAACAAAGGTAACATTCTTAATAATTATTAATAGCTATTATTATTTGAAATTATAGGAATAAAAAAAGCCCATCAAAATAATGATGGGCCTTGTGGTAATAAAGTTTAAGTATATCTATTTAAATAACTTTTACGTTTACTGCATTTAAACCTTTTTTTCCTTCTGTTAAATCGAATTCCACTGCATCGCCTTCTCTAATTTCATCGATTAATCCCGAAATGTGGACAAAATGGTCTTTGTTTGAACCTTCTTCTGTGATAAAACCATAACCTTTTTCATCATTGAAGAATTTTACTGTTCCTGTACTCATTGTAATATAAATTTATGTATTAATTACTTTAAAGAGTCCAAATACCATGCCATATATAATTATATAGCACTTACTCTCACCTTCTTTTTTTTCAATCTGCTATTATTTGTTTTAGTAATAACAGTATTTACTTTATGTTTTGGTACTGCAACAAAAGCACAGTCCTGCTTAAGCTCTATAACACCTAATTCATTTTTATCTAATCCACCTTGTTTAAAGAAAAGACCAGCAATATCTCCTTTAGATATTTTATCTTTTCTACCTCCTGAAATAAATAAAGTTGTCCACATTGAAGGTTCTGGACTTAAATTATTGTTTAGTTTAACAACCGTTTCTGTTTCAATAAAATCTGGCAAAGTTTCTTCTTGCCATTGTAGCACATACGCAGTTCCTTCTGTATTCATACGTGCAGTTCTACCATTTCTATGAGTAAATTCTTGAGCTTTTAATGGTAATTGGTAATGAATAATATATTTTAATTCTGAAATATCAAGACCTCTTGCTGCCAAGTCGGTAGCTATAATAATTTGATGCGTACCATTTCTAAATTTTATTAAAGCGCGCTCTCTATCTTTTTGCTCCATACCGCCATAAAAACAACCATGAGCGATATTATGTTCTTCTAAAAAATCACTAACATAACTTATAGTATCTTTAAAATTACAAAATATAATTCCAGGTGCATTCCCTATATGACATAATAAATCTACCAAAGTTTGAAGTTTGTTTTTAGTAGGGGAAACAACTTTTTTAATTTTTAATTGAGACGCTTCTGTGTCTAAATAATTAATTACAATTTCATCTTTTAATCCCACAAAACGCGGAATCTCCATATCCTGAGTTGCAGAGGTTAGTATTCGTTTTTTTATTTGGGGTAAAAATGCGATGATTTCACTCATTTCAGATTCGAAACCAACTTCTAATGATTTATCGAACTCATCCAATACTAGTGTTTTTATAGCATTTGTCGTAAAAGTTTCACGCCGTAAATGATCTGCTATACGCCCAGGAGTTCCTACAAGTATCGCTGGCGCATGATTTAATTCTATTTTATCTTTAGAAAATGGTCTACCTCCATAAACGGCATTTGTTTTAAACCCAGCTCCCATTTTACGAATAACTTGCTCTATTTGTATTGCTAACTCCCTAGATGGCACTAAAATAATGGCTTGTATAGATTTTAAGTTAGCATCTAACAAGCCCATAACAGGCAATAAAAATGCTAATGTTTTCCCTGTTCCAGTTGGGGATAATAAAACAATATTATCTACCGAAGGAATGGCTAGACAAGCCTCCTCTTGCATAGGATTAAGTTCCTTAATATTTAATTTACTTAATATTTGTTGTTGTAATTGATATGATTTAGACATAGTGCAAAAATACTGTTTAGCCCTTAGAGTTGATTGTTTTTTGAAAAAAATGTAAGCTAGTGTATTAGTATAAATTTATAGTATATTTAAAACATGAAATTGTTATTAAAAAAAGAAGTTGTAAGCGCTATTGTAATCTACCTATTTACATGGTTATTCTCTTTTTTATTTGTAATCTATCAATTTATTAGTAATGGAGAGTCTTTTTCTGATGGTTTAGATTTTTTTCCTGACTTTATTCTTAAAAAGAATGCACAAATTGCACTTCTTATTTTGTTTATAATATTCTATACCCTCTTTTTAGTTATTCGGTATTTTATTAGAATTTATAGAAAAAAGGGCGTTTTTATTATGCTAAAGCGCTTTACTGTTAGATTATTGTTACCTGTTTTATTGTTATCGTTTTCCTACCGTTATATCATTAATAAAAATAGTTTTGAGAATTTTAATTACCAATGGGATTATTCTGTAGAAAATAACACTAATTATTCTAATAATTTCTATGCTGTAGATAACAAGCATCGTGGAGTTCATGCTTTTGGATGGAGAAATAACCGTGAGCAAACTATAAAAGATTTATTAAAAACAAATATAGAATGGGTTGCTATGGTTCCCTTTATAGACCAAGAAGATGAACAAACAAAAGAAATGAATGCACCTAAAGTTGTAGGACAATGGAGAAAAAATGACTCTATATTTATAACCGCTATTAAGGAAGTTCATAAAAAAGGGATGCATGTTATGTTTAAACCTCATATTTGGTTAAGAGATGGTTGGCGTTCTAACATAAACTTTGAAACAAATGCCGATTGGGATATATGGTTTAAAGCTTACAGAAAAAACATGCTTCATTATGCTTCTTTAGCTGAAATTTCTGGAACAGAATTATTTTGCATTGGTACAGAAT
>NZ_JBSHNS010000143.1:0-1270 GCF_053601635.1 Pontimicrobium sp. MEBiC01747 | reverse complement strand
ATCTCAAACCTTAGAGCATATTCCATTACGTTGGCATTTAACCTTTGAGAATTTACAACAATGGCCAATAGCTAAACCTAATCCGGCAAGAGCATTAACCGATTTAGAAGGGAATCAAACTGAACAAAAAGTTAGCTTTTTAGGTAATGTTATTCGTCATACTATCTTGGGAGCAGAATTATTTCCAGATAAAGGTTTTAATTTAAGATTAGGATATAATTTTAGACGTGCTGAAGAATTACGTATAGAAGATCAAAGAAACTTTTCTGGTATATCTGCGGGATTCTCTATTAAACTTAATAAAATGCGCTTTAGCTATACACACGCTAAGTACAGTGGAGCAGCCAATTCTAACTTCTTTGGCTTGCAGATAGATTTAAGGTAGTATTCTTAAATATTTCGGGAAAATCAATAAAACTCTAAACGTATTATACTTATTTTTACACCAGAAATTCATAATATGCAAAATATTACCATAGCCATAGACGGGTTTTCCTCTACAGGAAAAAGTACCATAGCAAAACAACTTGCAAAGCATTTAGGATATATATATGTAGATACAGGAGCAATGTATCGTGCGGTAACATTGTTTACAATGCGAAACGGTTTTATAGATAGTGAGCATTTCGATGTTGTTGCTTTGGTTTCTAAACTTAATGAAGTAGACATTAGTTTTACATTTAATGCAGAGTTAGGCTTTGCAGAAGTCTATTTAAATGGAGAGAATATAGAAAAAGAAATTCGTACACTAGAAGTCTCTAGCTTTGTTAGTAAAGTAGCAGCCATCCCAGAAGTGCGTTACCAATTGGTAAAACAACAACAACAAATGGGTAAAGATAAAGGTGTAGTAATGGATGGTAGAGATATTGGTACAGTAGTATTTCCTCATGCAGAATTAAAATTATTTATGACTGCCTCTGCTGAAAAAAGAGCACAACGCCGTTATGATGAGCTAATAGAAAGAGGAGATAAAGTAACTTACCAAGATGTACTAAGAAACGTACAAGAACGTGATTATATAGATACGCATAGAGAAGATTCTCCATTAGTAAAAGCAGAGGATGCTATAGAAATAGATAATTCTAATTTAACTTTAGAGTCTCAGTTTGAAAAGGTCTTGAACATAGCTATTAAAACCTTAGAGAGTTTATAATATAACCTTAAATTGCAAAAATAGAAGTATAAAAAAAGCGAATCGATATCGATTCGCTTTTTTCTTTTATGTTGTTGTACTATAAGTTAGGGATAACAAGCTCTTGATCTGGATGTA
>NZ_JBSHNS010000142.1:0-562 GCF_053601635.1 Pontimicrobium sp. MEBiC01747 | reverse complement strand
CATTTAGAGCCTTTACAGTTGCTAACCTAGAAATGACAAGTCATGATAAAGGTTTTTTTCCTAAAGATATAGTGATAGGGGAGTTTGTTCCTAAAAATATAATCAAAAAACTAAATAATGGTACTATTGTTTTAGTTTTAGTAAAGGGTGAGTTGATATTACGAAGCCTATATGTAACAAAAAACGAAATGGTATTACGTGCAGATCATAAAAATATAGAAGATAAAGTTTATGAGCTAGGAGAGGTAGATGAGTTATGGCGCATACGTTATGTTTTTTTTAAACGATTACCTGAATTTAATGATTTGTTAGAAGAGAAATTACTGTTCTTAGAACAAGAGTTCGTGAAATTAAAAAACCGTATGTAACGCTTCGTGTTATTATTAATTGAGTAATTTTTAGAATGTTTATAGCATTTTAATACATGAAAACAAGAACATAAAAAATATGAAACAATTGTTATCAGAGATTATTCAGATTGCAATAGGTATTCTTCTTGCAAGTGTTGGCTTAAAAATGTTTTTATTGCCTAATGGCTTTTTAGATGGAGGAGCCACTGGTA
>NZ_JBSHNS010000141.1:0-1042 GCF_053601635.1 Pontimicrobium sp. MEBiC01747 | reverse complement strand
TGGTATAAGTTGTAACTTTTTTAAGAGAATTCCTATACGTATATCTACGTATATTTTTTAGGCTAAATAAAAGAGGGGAAAGTTAGCAAGACTATTATTTATGGTAAGCTTTTCAAGATTATTTAATATGTTCGGTTTTATTTTCTTTATCAGATTTTATGCTCAATCTAATTCTAATAATTATCATTTGAATGATTCCAATAATCCAATAGGTTGGAAATCGTAAAAAAGTATAAACGACTTCAAAGCTATCCATCCATTCGCCTACAATTTGTAGTTCAATAATCATAGAAACAAATGGAAGTGCAAATCCAAACATGAGTACAACTGGAATACAACCTGCTTTTTTTAAAAAGTTTGTGTTCCAATATTTAATATTGAGAAAGATTAAAATTCCTATAATTAAATAGTCAAAATAGCCTATTAGCATGTATTAATTTGGTTTATGAAAAGAGTTACATAAGTATAATGTGAAAACATCCGTTAAAGATATATTTTTATTTTGTTTTATCTTTTATTGTAAATCTAAATCAAAAAAAACTAAACTTTGAGTTGAACACAGAACTCTTATTAATTATACTACAATACTTTTTTCGATAATCGACTGTATTTCCTTTGTTAAAACTCCTTTTGTTTGAGAAACATTCCAATTCTTTTTTTCAGTTAAAGTGATATAAAAAGTTTTAGTTTCCGAGTCTTTTATTAAATATAACATTAATGTTCCTCTGTCATTAGTTTTAGAATTCCCGCTATACCAAACAAAAATTCCGTTAGTTGAAAATTCTGAAATATATCTTTTCAGGTTGTTTTTACTTTCTTGAATTATATGCAAAGCATTTTGGTTTCCTTTTTTTTCGTAATGTTCAGACGTTTTTTTATAAAATTCGGACGATTCAACACGATTGGGATGAAAAGGTGGAATCGTTAAAATATCTTGAAAATTCCAAGATGAAATTGCGTGTAGTTCTGTTCCGGCGTAGTTCATCCATTTTCCATCAAACCAATTGTCAATTCTAGTCACATAAATCTCAGTTGGATTCCA
>NZ_JBSHNS010000140.1:0-855 GCF_053601635.1 Pontimicrobium sp. MEBiC01747 | reverse complement strand
ACCAAAACATGTAAAAGAGGTAACTTTAGAATATAAAACAAGAAAAACTATAATCAATAATAACAAAAACAAGAAAAAATGAAAACAATATGCAACCAAAACCCATTAAAAAAAATTACTAGTATTATTTTAGTAGTAGTTGGGTTAATGTTAATGACCTCATGCGATGCCTTAAAAACTGCGGTTTACGACCAATATTCGTATCAAAAAAGCGTTGAAATAAAAGTAGAAGCCTCTAGTTTAATGGATAAAGCTATAACACCCTATGCAGATAATAAGGAAGAAATTGAAGCATTAAATAAAGAGATTCAAAAAATAGTTGAGTACGAAAAAAACAAACCTAATAATGAAATTACTTACGCTATGTGGAAAATACTAAGTAATAAAGAAAAGAATTTATTAGCAGGCTTTTTTAAGCGTTGGGAAGAAAAAGGGCAAATGTCTCAGTTTTTTGTAACAGAAGCCAAAGCACAAGTATTGGAAGCTATGGACTTATTAATACAATATGAAGGTAAAAAAGATAAAGTAGCTAAAGACAGATTGCTTGACATTATAACAAGTAATAATTAATATATACGACTATTAATCAATAAGATAAAAAATATACAACTATGGATTTTGAAGCATTATTAAAAGAGTTAAAAGCATCAATATTAGGCCTGTTTGGAGAAAAATGGGATGATTTAAAGAAAGAATCTAAAAAAGATGTAGAACAGTTCCTTGCAGAAAGCAAAGTAAAATTAGAACGTTGGACTAAATTATTAGCTAATGGAGATATTACATTAGATGATTTTGAATGGCTATTAAAAAGTCAAAAAGACGTATTATTAATGAAAGCCTTACATAAAGCTGGCG
>NZ_JBSHNS010000139.1:0-393 GCF_053601635.1 Pontimicrobium sp. MEBiC01747 | reverse complement strand
TCCAACACCATTTATATCATCATAAGCATCTATTATGTATTCTTTTTGGTAAATAATTGGCTCGACTCCTTCTGGTTTTAATTGATTATTTTCATCGAAGATTCCGCTTTTATTTTCTAAATATTCTTTTGCGACTGGAGGAAGTTTACTGTGTAGTTTTATAGCATCTGAATCTATTTCTGCTTTTAAAGCTCCTTTTTTTAGTTTAGTATTATCTGAAGCTTCTCTTGTAGAAAATACAGACATTAAATTCGCTTTAAATGCTCCTGATGTTCCTACTCCATCTGTTTCACTAAAAAACATTTTACTTCCGTACCTAGAAAGTTTACTTTGTAATTCTAGACTATCATTCTCTGCAAATTTTGAAATATTAGCTCCAGACCAATGTAGACG
>NZ_JBSHNS010000138.1:0-3098 GCF_053601635.1 Pontimicrobium sp. MEBiC01747 | reverse complement strand
TGAGACTTGTTGTGATTCTGCTTTAGATTATTTTAACAAACTAACTGATAAGATTGAGTCTCTAAATAGAAAAGGAAACGAGATTGTTACTGTTATTGATGATTTAGGAACTGGAAAAATAGAAATGGAATATACTTTTAGTGCTCTATTGGCACAAGCAAATAGTCATGCCATTCATCATTATGCAATAATAAGTTATATTCTAGATAGACTTAATGTAACAATAGAAGATCCTGACTTTGGTTATAACCCTACTACACCTAAGCCTGCTGTTTCTACTTTAAATTAAAGACGCTTTTTTTATTTAAACATGCTATCCATTATAGTTTTAATACCTCTAAAAGCAAAATAAACAGCTCCTATGCAGGCTAAAATGGCTAGAACTAAAATAGGTATATATAACGGCTTTTCTTGATTGCTAAAAGCTATATAAATTAGTGTAGGACCTAAAAACATTAATAAAAGCGAAAGCCCCATTTTTTTTAATCCATTTACTAAAACGTCTTTATTTGTTCTTTTAGTTTCCATTAGTATAGTTTTCTATAGCAGTTCGTACATTTTTATTCTCTTCAAGTAATTTTTCTGCGTCTTGCCTGTTTATATTAAGTTCAGACATTAGCATTTTTACACCTCTATCTACTAGTTTATTATTACTTAATTGCATGTCTACCATTTTATTGCCCTTAATTCTGCCTAATTGAATCATAGTAGCAGTAGTAATCATATTTAATACTAGTTTTTGAGCAGTTCCAGCTTTCATTCTAGAACTTCCAGTAACAAATTCCGGTCCTACAATAACTTCTATTGGGTATTGTGCCGTTAAAGATAACGGACTGTTATGATTACAAGTAATACAACCTGTAATAATGTTATTAGTATTACAGTGTTCTAAAGCACTAATAACATAAGGTGTAGTACCAGATGCTGCGATACCAATAACAACGTCTTTGTTTGATACATTATGAGATTGTAAATCTTCCCAACCTAAAGTAGTTGAATCTTCTGCAAATTCTACGGCTTTCCTAATCGCTATATCACCTCCAGCAATTAAACCAACAACCAATTCATGAGGTACTCCAAAAGTTGGCGGACACTCCGAAGCATCTACAATACCCAAACGCCCACTTGTTCCTGCACCAATATAAAATAAGCGACCACCATCTTTAAGTTTACTTATTACTTGCGCAATGAGTGTTTCAATTTGCGGTAGCGCTTTTTCAACAGCTAAAGGAACGGTTTTATCTTCAGTATTTATATTAGTCAATAACTCATTAACGCTCATTTTTTCTAAATGATTGTACTTAGAGTCTGTTTCTGTAGTTTTTGTGAAATTCATAGATCAAAAATACAATAAATAACAGAACTTTATTAGCTCCAAATAGATTCCTGTTAGTATAGGGATGATAATAGTATAGAACTAAAAAGGTTAAATAGTATTACAATTCGCGTTAATGATTACTCATCCATTTTATTTAGGAAGAAAGCATGATTACTTTGCAGTTGTAGCGGCATCTTTTTGTTTTTTTCAACAAAAGATATAGCGGATAGCACTACACTTGTGGTAACTCCCAAAAGAATAAAATTACTCTACGGTATAAATAATTTCGAATGCTTGAGACACTCTAAAATAACCTAAAGGAAAATTATCTGGATTGGTAATATTTACACAATTACCTCGCACTGTTGCGGGTTGCGTTTGAAACGGTCCACCATCGGTCTCCGTTTGTTGTAACAGTAAAAACATGAATTCGTAAAAACGTTCTGTTACACCATAATTTCTAATAATAATCTCGTCTCCTGCTTGTAAATCTTCATCGCTATAGAATGCAAAAATCTCATTACCATCTACAAACTCATCTTTGTAGGCTTCAAATTCTGGTGTAATAAGTGCAGGGTTTTGTACTTCAAAAAGATAATAATTATCAATATTCGCTGGATCTGTATAAAAGGCTTTTATTTCTATTTCGTCTCCTGTAAAGCCACCATCGTTATTTTGCTCTATAGAATTTACTGGAACAGTAGATTTTAACACTTCTGTACCTGTGTAAGTTTCTCCGTTATACGTTATGGTTAGCGTGTAGGTTTCATCTATTTCGGGGATAAAATTAGAGGTTCTATAAATACCTGTAGCACCTTCTTCGGTAAAAACAAAGGTGTTATTACTAGTATCTGTTACGGTTACCGTTGCATTATTGGCTGGAGGTACTTCTGTATTAAAATAAGGTGCAGATAGTGTTAGTATAATACTTTGTTCGTTGCCAGCTGTACCATCAAACCAATTTAAAGAGGCATCTATAACCAATTTAGGTGCTGCATTTGGTACTTCTACATCTATAACATCTTCGCAGGACCAGACTAGAAGACTTAGTGTAATTATGTAAAATATATTTTTCATTGTCTTAAAATTTAAAGTTGTAGGTTACTGATGGGACAGCACCAAAAATGGCAAAGCGTGTGGCTTCGTTACGACCAGTTGTTGTGTTTTGAGAAAAAGAAATAGAAGCTGCATTTCTACGATTGTAAACATTGTAGACACCAAATACCCAATAGCTTCTCCACTTTTTAGCTTCATCTTGTTTTGGGGTGTAGGTTGCAGAAAGATCTAGACGATTGTACGATGGTAAACGGGTTGCATTTCTATCGCTAAAGTTTGGAATACTTATACCATTATACACATATTGCCCGTTTGGAAACGTTGTAGGTTGTCCTGTTTGAAACAGGAAATTCGCATTAAATTTCCATTTATCGTTAAAATCGTAACTGCTAGTAATGGAAATATCGTGGGTTTTATCGTAAGGTGTATTGTACCAATTACCATTATTTATGCCTAACTCGTTAGCAGTACGTCCTTCGGTTTGTTGCTCAGATTTAGATAGTGTGTACGCAACCCACCCTTTTAAACGGCCTTTATTTTTTCTAAATAAAACCTCTAATCCGTATGCTCTGGCACGACCATTTAAAATAACCTGCTCTATGGCATCATTGGCAATTAAATCGGCACCATCTATATAATCAATTCTATTTTTTATGGTTTTGTAAAAACTTTCAATTTCTAGCGAATAGGTATTATCCTTAAAGTTTCTAAAATAACCTACAGC
>NZ_JBSHNS010000137.1:0-5611 GCF_053601635.1 Pontimicrobium sp. MEBiC01747 | reverse complement strand
GTAAACAGGTTTTATTAGCAGAAGATACGCCAATAAACTCAATGCTTATTAAAAAACTATTATCTAACTGGGGAGTAATAACAGATCATGTAGTAAATGGTAAAGAAGCTTTTGAATACACTAAGAAAAAAACATACGATTTTATTTTAATGGATATCCATATGCCAGAAATGAATGGTTTAGATGCAACATACTTAATTAAAACAGAGCCAAACCTTAATAAAGAAACCCCTGTTTTTGCAGTTACCGCAGATGTCATGGCAAATGAAAAAGAAGAAGGTTTAAATTTATTTGATGGTATTTTGTGGAAACCTATAGAAATAGAGAAGTTTTACTCTACATTAGCAAATGCTGTAAAAAGTAATACCATTTAAATACTAGTATTTAAATGGTATTGTTAGTCTATTTTTTAAGACTATTTCTTCTTTAAAATAGCTTTGTCTTGAAATGTCTTTAATTCTATTTTTGGACTACCGTAAATATTGGTTTCGGTAGATCCTGAAGCCTCTATAGTTAATTTTTTTGAAACTTCTATTTCGGCATAAGCTTTGGTTTCTATAGTTAATAAACAATTTTTAGCAGTTAGCTTACTCCCTTTAAATTTAGAGCCATTATCTAACCTTAATTCTAACTCATCTGTATCTCCTTCAATTTTTGCAAAAGTATTTTGATACATATCTATTTCAATTTTATCGGCATTTATTAAAGCTTCAACATCACTATTCTCACTTAATTCTAAAGTGGCATTGTCTGCTGTAACATTAAGTTTAGAGTCGGCTTTGTCTCCACTAACTAGTTTAAATAAGTTAGCTCTTAACGTTAAAAAGGCTTTAGACGATCCTTTAGTAATTAAAGTCATATTATCTGCTTTTATAGTGCTGAGGTCGCTAATTTCACCATCGTCTTTTAACTCTATGGTGTTTAACGTTTCTGGAGCTGTAACAATAATTTCTAGTTTTTTGTGGGCAGCAATTCGTTTCGTTGTACTAAATTTTAAACTACCATCTTGTACAGCAAATTCAATAACATCATGTAAATTATCATCGGCATTAATCTCTACAGAAGGTGTTAAACCTTGTGTTAATTTAATTTTAAAAGATTCTCCAACAACTATATGCTCGAAAGTATCAATTTCTGTAATAACATTACTAACATTTCTACTGCCTTTTATTTTTCCTTTTTTCTGAGAAAAACCGCTAAAAGTTGTTAGAATAATAAGTAGGAAAAGTATTATTTTTTTATTCATTTTTGGGATTTATTATATTACAAACAAATATAAACAAAAACCATCCCAAACTTAATTAAAAGCTTAAAATGGTTTTTTAACTATTAGTTTTTTGGTTGATTTATAATAGAATCATTGTAATTAGTGCGATAACAAATTTAGCTAGAACTATCATTAGAGTTGTTTTTTAATTGATGATTATTTTACTGTTTTATGGCTTCGTCTACAACTTTACCATTTTCTTTAACTAGAAACTTTTCTATGCTACCTGCAGCGTTCGTAACAAATTCGAAAGTTACAGGAGCTTCCTTTATAAAAAATTCGGTTTTAGATTTGGCATGTAATATGGCTTGTTTTTTACCAATATCTATTTCTAATTTATCGTCTTTTAAACGAATAGTTACATGCTGTTTTTTATTAGAATTGTAGATACCAGTATAGTGTTTTAAATCTTTTATTATAACCGTTGTTTCTTCTGTATTAGGCTGTGTCTTATGGTCGTAACTTAACACGCGTTTAATTTTCCAGTTTTCATTTTCCTTTATCCAAAGATGAGTAAATTTGGCAAGACTACCTTGCGATTGACTACCATCTTTAGCAAGTTCATTAAATGTGTGTTCTCCTGTTTGTATAGCACCATATAATGTACCGTTATCGTATAACGGAAATACCTTTAAACTTCCAGCTACTAATGTTCTACGTATAGTAACAGTGTTGTTAGGAGAACAAATACCATTTTTCATGGATAGTATAAATGCTTCTTTAGAGTTAGAGATTCCCGAATTATCATGATAAAACTCTAAATCGTCTGCAATAAACGTTTTAAATTGACTAATGTCGCAGGTATTAAACCCTACATTAAATAATAAACTATCGTTAGCTTTTAGTGCTTTAAATAATTCTGAATCTTTAGAAACTTGCCCGTAAGCTATAGTAGAAAAACCTAGAGTTAAAATAGATAATAAAAAGATAATGGATTGAGTTGGTTTCATTTTGATTGATTTTAAATTAAAGAGTGACTATTCGTCACTCTTTTTACCTTTTTTTGATGTTATTTCTATACCATCGTCATCTATTTTAACATCTACGTTTTTCCCTTCAGCCTTTACACCGTTATCGTCTATTTTAACGCCTAAGTTTTCTGTTTTGGCTTCTAAACCATTATCATTAATTTCTAATTTAGAATTATTACCATTTAAGTCTACTTTTACTTTAAACTCATCATCTTCTGTTTCTTCTATAGGGCAATCTACGCAATTTAATGTGTCATTTTCTATAGTATAATGGTAACCTTCTTCTACCTTAGATAATAAACCTCTGTATATATGGTAGCTGTGAACACTTTTGTCTGGAAATAGTGTAACGCCATTTGGAAGATATACCGTAATTTCTATTTCTTGATCTTTATAAGACTCGTCATTAGCAATTAAAAAGTAATTATTTAATTCTAACACATTATTTGTTAATGCATAATCGTAACTAATACCTTCTGCTCTGTTTTTAGCAGTATCATAATCGATACCTCTTGCAGTACGTAGCACCTTAATTTTTGCAACGCTGTCTCTTGTAGATTTTACAGTAATACGGATATCTTGAGAATAAACGACACGTTCTCCATTTTCATTAAAACCAGTACTATAACCATAGCTTCTTCTATTTCTTTCAGAGAAATAATCATTCCCTTTCATGGTAAGGACTAAAGTATCGTTAGCTTTAATGTTATCAAATTTCTCTGTAGTAATAAAAGCACCTTCTTCTTTGTAAGACATACTGTGTTTAGCTACTAAAACAATAATACTTATTAAACAAATTAGCCATACACCTAATAAAGCAGATTTAGCAAATACACCTATAGATTTTAAGTTGTTAATTAGAATTTTTAAGCCTAGGTATAGTATAAAAAAGGCCATAATTCCAAAAAAGAAAAAGAATATTATAGATAGCCCCCAAATAGGTATACCAGTTGAGTTTGCTACATCAAGCCAGTCTACTCCTGGAAAATGAATAGAATCTACGATACCTAAAGATAAAAACCCTATAAATAACCCGATTAATGCACTAGCACCAGTAATAATTAAAATGATACCAATAAACTTTGCAAACAGCTTTAAAAAGAACATCATGACATCTGCAATTGTATCGAAAAATGTTTTAGAACTAGATTTAATTCTATTGCCTTGCTTATTGAGGTCTACTTTTTTTACACCTTCAGAAATACTATCGCTAGCATTACCAATACCTTCCTTAAGTTTAGTACCAGCTTTATCTAAATGTGTTCCTACATTTTCGGAGGCATTTTGAAACCCGTCACGAATTTTTTTTTCAATATTACTAATATTCACAGGGTCTCCCGTCATAGTAATTTTATCGGCAGTGGTTACGGCTTCAGGAATTAAAATCCATAATAATATGTACAAAATAATTCCAGTTCCAGCTCCAAATACCAAAAGTAACCATGCTAAACGAATCCATAGAGCATCTATACCAAAGTAATGTGCTAATCCAGACGATACACCACCAACATAAGAATTGTCTGTATCCCTAAATAACTTTCTAGATTTAGACGACGACGTCCTTCTTTGTGTTTTGCTAGGCTCATCTTCAAAGATTTCATCATCTACTATATAGTCTTCGGGTTGTCCCATAATGGTAATCACTTCGTCTACTTCTTTTGTTCCTATTACTTGCTTATCATGCTTAACGCGCTCAGTAAATAATTCTGCAATTCTGGCCTCTATATCCGAAATGATTTCCGAACGCCCTTGCGAATCTGTAAATGAACGTTTTATAGCCTCAAGATAGCGTTGTAATTTTGAGTACGCATCTTCATCTATATGAAAAAATATACCTGCTAAATTTATGTTGACTGTTTTATTCATTTTTTGTTGTTTTTGAGCTTGTTACTATGTTAACTGCGTTTTGTAATTCGTCCCAAGTAGTGGTTAGTTCTTTTAAAAATAATTTTCCTGTTTCTGTTAAGCCATAATACTTTCTTGGCGGTCCAGAAGTAGACTCTTCCCAACGGTAGTTAAGGAGTCCTGCATTTTTTAACCGTGTTAATAAAGGATAGATTGTTCCCTCTACAACAAGTAGTTTTGCGTCTTTTAGAGTACCTAATATTTCGGCAACATAAGCATCGTCATCTTTTAAAACCGATAATATGCAGTACTCTAAAACACCTTTTCGCATTTGTGCTTTTGTGTTTTCTATTTTCATACTTTAAATAGATTAAATTTTAAACTGTTCATTTTTTGATTGATTGATTGATTGATTGATTGATTGATTGATTGATTGAAAAAATTAAAAATAAACCTGGTTTATATAGACCAAGGCTGAAATATTGATTACTATTAGTATAAATGTTATAAGATTAAATTTCCATGATATATTATTGTTTTTTGTAGTTTTTACAATAAAATAAAGCAGTATAGCACTAACAATTAAAGGAAGTGTCATTTTTCCTATGCCTAACCATTCACTAATTCTAGCTTCATCGTTAGATTGCCCTATATAACTAATAACTGCTGCAAAAAAGCGCATAAGAAAACAAGTGAATAAAAAGGGATACCACATTAAATTCTTTGACTTCTTTATTATAAAAAATATAATTAAACCCTGTATAATTGTAAAGATTGGACCAGCTGCGCTAACCAATTGCTTTTCCCAACCTGTGTTAAATTTCCCATCTCCAACTATACCAGCAGAATTTAAATTCATCCACATATCGTAACCTAAAGCTTTGCCCATTAAAAAGTGAGCACCTTCATGTAAAACAAAAGATAAAAACACAGCTAGTATGCTAATGCTAACATATTTTAAATTTATTTTAAGGTTCTGAGACATCTTTTAATTTTTACTGTTTATTAAAATTATTTTAAAAATCTTATGGTTAATGGATATTTATAAAAAATACCATCTCTTGCTTTTATACTTGCGGTAATTATAAATACGATTTCTAAAATGAAACCTATAAAGGCAAGAAAACCTAAAGAGCCTCCTATGTAAAATAGAGGAGAAGGTTTATTTATATTAATATGGATGCTATCGAAAAAATTAAAATCCATAAAATCTAAATTATTAAATAAGCTAAATAGAAAAAACGGAATGGTTAACATACCAATAATTAATGCGTACAATAAAATGCTAATTTGAAAATTAATAGCCTCTTTACCGTGTTCATCTATAAATTGAGATTTATCCTTATTAACAGACCATAAAACAAGTGGGCCTAAAAAATTACCAAAAGGAATAACAAACCTTGAAAAAGTAGATAAATGTATAAATGTTGCAATAGTATTGTGATTATTTTCGGTCATTTGTAAAAGTATATAATAGTTTCTTATGCAAATATATGTCTAAAAAAAGGTATTATGTAACGCATAGTAC
>NZ_JBSHNS010000136.1:0-4859 GCF_053601635.1 Pontimicrobium sp. MEBiC01747 | reverse complement strand
GACAAGCGGTAACCGAAAACTTAAATGTTTTAGATTACGAAACGTATTTTACAAGTACCGACTTAATTTTAGATAATAAAATACCAGATTTATTAATACAGTTTAATGAGACTTTATCTAAAGGGTTTGACGGCCACCATTATATTGCTGGTTTAGCGTCTCACTTTAGAGATTTATTGGTTTGTAAAAACCCTTCTACTATTCCTTTATTAGAAGTTGGAGAACAAACCAAGGAAAAGTATTTAGAACAATCTAAAAAAGCATCACAAACCTTTTTATTAAAAGGAATAGAATTAGCTAACGATTGCGACTTAAAGTATAAAACGAGCAAAAATCAACGCCTACTCGTTGAACTTTGTTTAATGCAACTTGCCTCTATCACTTTCGATGGAGAAAAAAAAAATAGCAAACGTTACATAATTCCACCATCTTACTTTAAAAAGTTAGGGATAAAACCTATTCCTGTTTCTAAACCTGCTGTTACTTCTCAAACAAATACAACAACAGAAATTGGTAGTAAAACGGTATCATCTATACCAAAACCGGCTATAAAAACTGCTATTGCAAGTAATACACCACCAAAAATTGTTTTAGATAGAAATAAACGTGCTAGTTCTGGGTTGTCTTTAAGTAGCATTCGTGCAAAAAAGGAACATGTTTCTAAAAAGAAAGATACTATTGTAGACGAGGCCAGCTTGCCACGAGAACCTTTTGATGTAGACGATTTAATGCCTATATGGCATACGTTTATAAATAAGTTAAGAGCAGATGGCAAAATGAACTTAGCTTCAATTTTAGGCATAGATACACCAAAACTAAAAGGTACTACCATATATTTAGAGTTTCCAAACTCTACAAATAAAGTTGAAGTAGAAAGGCAACAATTCGATTTAATGCAGTATTTACGTAAGTCTCTAAAAAATTACGATATAAGCTTAAATATTACTGTTAATGAAGCCGTACAAAAACGTTTTGCTTATACTGCGGAAGAAAAGTATGAAAAACTAAAAGAGATTAACCCTAATATTGAATTATTACGTGGTCTTTTTGATTTAGATATTTAACACCTGTAACTTAGTGTTAAAATATAAATACCATACCTTCTAAATTATTAAATTTAACACTTAATTCTATTATCATGCGCAAATTATTACCCTTATTACTTTTAATTGCTATTGTATGTATTAGTTGTGATGGCAGAGACCGTGCAAAGCTTAGTAATGCAGAAGTTTTAAAGCAACACAATCTATTAGAGTCTTTTTCAAAGCACACAGAGTTCATTCCTAAACACTATACAGAAGTTGTTACGGATACCATTTTAAGTAATGGATATAAAGTAAAAATAAAAACGTTTAGCGATATGACTAATTCTATTACTAAACAATTAAAAAAAGAATCGATAACTCACAATATACAATATAGAGAGTTTATCTCTGAAGTCTCAATTTTTAAAGATGAAAAGCTAGTTTTTAATGAAACTATAGACGATTCTTTTTTAAAACAATACATTCCAAATATTTCCAAGTTAAACAGTTCTATAACTAAAGGCTTAGCTATAAACGAAGAAAAGTCTTTAGAAACCAATACTATACATTTAGCCATTTCTAACTGTATTCCTGATAAAACCATAAATTGCCCTTCTTACTATATAATTATTGATGAAAAAGGACATTTTAAAATAAAACAAACAAATCATGCTTGGACTTAAATTACCAACAGACCCACGTTGGGTAAATATTGTAGAAAAAAATATAGAAGAAATACTTACCGATCATGCGTTTTGTGAACAAAAAGCAGCGAGTACTGCTATTTCTTTAATTGTAAGCTTTCCTGAATACACAGATTTGGTTCAAGAAATGATTGCTCTTGTTAAAGAAGAAATAAGTCACTTTAAAATGGTTCATGATAAAATTATTGCAAATGGTTGGGCTTTAGGTAGAGACCGTAAAGATGATTACGTTTCTCAACTTATAAAATTCTTTCCCAAAGGAGGAAGTAGAACAACACAATTAGTGCATCGTTTATTGTACGCCGCTTTAATTGAAGCTCGTAGCTGTGAACGTTTTCGTTTACTTTCAGAAGAACTAGAAGACAAAGAATTAGCAGAGTTTTACAGAAAACTAATGATTAGTGAAGCTAATCATTATACTATGTTTTTAGGGTTTGCAAGACAATATGGAGACCGTGAAGAGGTCGATAAAAAATGGCAAGATTTACTGCTTTTTGAAGCAGATATAATGAAAAACTTGGGTAAATCGGAAACCATACATGGATAAAATTGGTTCAATTATTTTTAAACTTCACTTATATTAAATATAAGAAGTGAACTTCACTCAAAACACACAATGAGTGAAGTTTCTTTTAAATAAAAAATGCATTACCTTTAAGGAAACAGATTTTGGTATAAAGAGACGTCTCTTTTTTAGTAATTCTACCAAAATAAAAAACTTAAAAAGCATTCTATTAAACTAACAATAAGTTCCTATTTCATTTAAGCAAACACTTAATGTGATTGAGCTAACTTTCTTATTAAGTTCCAATTACTTTTGCTATGTAAGCAAAAACTAACTAACATTCTATTCTATGCATAAAGTAAGTCTATTTACCTTTATTCTTTTTTTTATTAACCTTCAAGCGTTTATTGCACAAGAAAAATCTACAAAACAAGTAACACAACTTATAGAGGCTTATAAACAAGATGCACGAGGTCCATACCATCGTATAAAATGGTTTTGTAAAGATGGTACAGAACGCGAGCCAAAAGATCCTTGCCCAGATAGTATTGGTGGAGGTATACAGCATGCTAGCTTTAAAGAATCTGCTTTAGCATTGAGAAAAACCAATCATTTATTTTTTGGCGAGATTTTGGCAGACGCAAAAACCTCTGATTTTTTAGATAAAAACGCCAACTTTAGTAGGCTTAAACAATACCAATTAGGAAAATATTTAGCTAGTATAGATGATGGTTGGATATTACGTAAAGCTCAATACTATCGTGGTGCTTTACAAAGTGAAGATGAAGAGGCTTGGGGAAAAGATTTTTTTGAATCCCTATTAAAAGACGACCAGCTTATAGAATCTCATTATTATTTAATTCGTCAAGCATTAAAGGACATCCCCCATAATGGTGATGATAATATTGCTCAATTAATGAGAAGCCAGAGTAAAACAATTTCGGAAGACTTAAAGTCTTTCATGGATATTCGTATAAAAATCCATGGGCAACCAGAAATTACAGATATTAAATTAGTTACAGACTTTATTAAAAACAATAAAATCCCCACAGAATTAAAAAAAGATTTTGACGACTTGGTAACTACTATGCGTAAATTTTATGCACCAATAAATTTTAAATCTTTAGAAAAGGACTTATTGCACTTGCCAACTTCAAATTCTACAACAAATACTATTCTGAACTTTGTTAAGGCAGATAATTTGCCTAAACCCAGTTTAATAACCGAAATTGCAAATGTATTATATGAAATTAGACTTAACATAAATACTTATTCTAATAGTAAAAACCGTTTAACACTTCTAGATTTATCAAATCAATTGGAGCATATTTTACTTATAGAAGCTCAGAATTGGGAAACCACAACTGTTGCAGATAATTTAGATAAAATTAGTAGTTTAACATGTGCAGCCTTAGGTACTGGTTTAATAGAAATATGGGAATACAATGCAATAGAAAATCAGTTAAACGATAAATTAACTAAGGATAGTTTAACTATTGAAGAGTTAAACAACCTACTAATTACTGGCAGAAGTGTTTTGGAATGGAGTGCCTCTATGGTAAAAGCACACTACCAAGAAGAAGTAGACCGTTATACAAAATTTGAGCCTCTTACTTATAGTTTTATAGATGATAGAATAAGAAGTAGTGTAGCATTAAGCCTTGGTATTACCGTTAGTGATTTTGGTGCTTTTGTAGCAAAAAAATCGAATATTAACAATAAAGTAATGTCTATTGAAAACCAAAGTTCTCTTCGCGGTTTAAACCCAGGATATGCATTTGGTAAACTTGTGGTTGTTGATGGAGATCCTGATGCCGTTGAAGTAAAAACAAATAATATTTATATTTTTGAAAAACCGCCTCACGACCTGAAACCAGTAGCTGGTATTATGACTGTATCTGAAGGCAACTTGGTCTCGCACGTGCAGTTGTTAGCAAGAAATTTAGGTATTCCCAACGCAGCTTTATCTTACGACAATTTAAAAGCTTTAAAACAATATGATGGTACTCATGTTTTTTACGCTGTTTCTAATAAAGGGAATATTATTTTAAAATCTCAAGAGGATATGTCTAGAGAAGAACAGGAGTTGTTTAGTAAAAAAGAGCGTAATAAAAATATAATTGAAGTACCAGTAGATCAAATTAGATTAGACGTCTCTAAAGTTATTAATATGCGTAATGTAAACGCCAAAGATTCTGGTAAATTATGTGGTCCAAAGGCAGCAAACTTGGGTGAGTTAAAACAATTATTTCCAGATCAAGTTGTAGAAGGGTTAATTATTCCTTTCGGGATCTTTAGGTCGCATATGAATCAACAAATGCCCAATCAAAATAAAAGTTATTGGGACTATTTAAATGCTACTTTTACGACTGCTAAAAAATTAAGAGCTAGTGGAAAAAGCGATAATGAAGTTGAAAAATTTCAATTAGACGCTCTAAATAAACTTCATAAAGCTATTATAGAAATGCCTTTATCTATGGAGTTTACTAAAGATTTAAAACAAAATTTTAAATCTTCCTTTGGAAACTCTATTGGTAATGTTCCCGTATTTTTACGTAGTGATACTAATATGGAAGATTTAAAAGAGTTTACTGGCGCTGGTTTAAATCTTACTTTATTCAATAT
>NZ_JBSHNS010000135.1:0-14355 GCF_053601635.1 Pontimicrobium sp. MEBiC01747 | reverse complement strand
ACATTAGGCAAGCAGTTACAAAGTATATATGTAGAGAATAATACTCGAAAAAACATATTTGTTAGAGTCTTTTTTAAAATAATACCATGGGAAATTGCTCATTTTGGAATTCATTGGTCTGTTCATTATTCTACAAATAATATAGAAATTCCTATGTGGAATTTAATTGTAAGTGTTTTTCCAAACATTATTGTAATAGCTTATTTTATAAGTATTGTGGTTACAAAAGGAAAGTCTAGTCTCTATGATAAAATAGCCTGTACTTCTGTAATGTTAAAATAAACAATAGCATATTAATTATTAATTTATAAATACAAAAAGAAATAAAAAAAACGCCCTAAAGAAAATTCTATAGAGCGTTTTTTTGTGGAGTCGCCGAGAATCGAACTCGGGTCCAAACAAGTAATCAAAGGGCTTTCTACACGTTTAGTTTTCGATTAGGTTTTCGATAATAAGCTGGCCAAAAACAGCCTACTTATTACTTATCTTTTTTAGTTTCGATGGTGTACCAAAGCATTACACTATCTATATTGACATTTACGATGCCTCAAAATGGAACGCCGTCAATCAAGGCTTTCCGGAGACATAAAGCTTGTACACCTTGTGTACCGAGGCTTAATCCTACTATAATTCAGATTAGGCAGCTAAAGCGTAGTTATTCTCGCCGTTTAAAAAGTTGACTTAGCGTTTTACGAGTTCAAAATCATTACTCGACGTGCTTACCGTTTCATTAATCTCGCTGTCAAAACCAGTCGACCCCGTTTTTAATGCAAATGATTTGCTTTTGTAGTATGCAAAGTTACCAAAAAGTTTGTATAAGCTTGCAATTCCTACTATTTTCGTGCAAAAATTATTCCATACCATTGCTTTGTCAGTCGTTGTCAGTAATTTAGAACAAGAAATAACATAAGATTTCCGTTGTAACGGAATGAAAAATAAACCATTTTTTATGAAATTTGCACTAATAAAAGAACGTAAGAACCCACCAGATCGCCGAGTTGTATTTTCTCCACAAGCTCTAGAAAAACTTAAAACTGATTTTCCTGAAGCAGAATTAGTTATAGAATCTTCAGATATTCGTGTGTTTAAGGATTCGGAATATTCTAATTTAGGGTTTACAGTTTCTAACGATGTCACAGATGCAGATGTAATGCTAGGTGTTAAGGAAGTGCCTATTTCAGCTTTAATACCTAATAAGTCGTACTTTTTCTTTAGCCATACTATAAAAAAGCAGCCTTATAATAGAGATTTATTGCGTGCTATTTTAGATAAGAATATTACAATGTACGATCATGAAACTATTGTAAATGAAAAGAACAATCGTTTAATTGGTTTTGGATATTATGCAGGAGTTGTTGGAGCATATAATGGTTTTAGGGCTTATGGGCTTAAATATGGTAGTTTTAACTTACCTAAAGCAGAGACATTAAAAGATAGAGATGCTTTAAATGCAGAGTTAGACAAGATAGAGGTCCCTAAAATGAAGATTGTTTTAACTGGAAGTGGAAAAGTAGGAACGGGTGCTAAAGAAATTCTAGATCATTTAAAGATTAAAGAGGTTTCTGTTGATGATTATTTAAATAAGACTTTTGACGAGGCTGTTTATGTACAAATAGATGTATTAGATTATAATATTCGTAGAGATGGACAAGATTTAGGAAAGTACGATTTTTATAATAATTCTGAAGACTACAATTCTAATTTTATGCGTTTCGCAAAGGTTAGCGATGTCTTTATAGCTGGTCATTTTTTTGGTGATGGGGCGCCTTATTTATTTACTAGAGAAGATGCTAAATCACCAGATTTTAATATAAAATTAGTTGCAGATATTAGTTGTGATATAGATGGGCCAGTGGCTAGTACTATTAAACCATCTACAATAGCAGACCCTATATATGGGTACGACCCACAAACAGAACAAGAAACAGATTATAAAAACGATAATGCTATTGTTGTTATGGCTGTAGATAATTTACCATGCGAGTTACCTAATAATGCAAGTCGTGGTTTTGGCTTTATGTTTTTAAAGTATGTTATTCCTGCTTTTTTTAATGGCGATAAGGATGGTATTTTAGATAGAGCTAAAATGACAGAAAATGGAAAGTTAACAGAGCGTTTTGCGCATTTGCAAGATTACGTAGACGGTAAAGAATAAGATTAATAAAGGTGATAAAATAAAAAAAACGTTTATAGTAACATACTATAAACGTTTTTTTGTTTTGGAATAATGTGTTTTTTATGGGTTTAATAGTCCTACCATTAAATCTATTTCTCTCATCATTTTATCATTTTGTCCACTAAAACCAACAACTTTAAAGTTCATTTTTCCATCTGGACCAATAATAACTTTGGTTGGGATACCATCTACCTTATAACTAGACGCTATATCAAACTCATCTGTGTCTTTATTTTTAGTATCGAAAATGACATTAAAATCGTATTTGTTTTTAGCAATAAAATCTGCTACTTTTTGCTCTCTGTCTTTTCCATCTTCCATAGTGTCTACAAATAATAGTACAACATTTTCATTGTCTTTATATTTTTCAACAACTTTTTGCATACCTGGAAAAGAGGCTTTACAAGGGCCACACCATGTTGCCCAGAAATCTAAAATTACTGTTTTTCCTTTTAAAGATGCTAGCGTTACTTCTTCACCTTCAAGGTTTTTAAGAGCAAAGCCAGGAGCGTCTTCATTTAACATTGTTTTTTTAAGATTAGCCAATTCTTTTTCATGGGCTTTCTTTTCTATTTCTGCAATAACAGCATCGAAGTCTCCATCTTTATTGGTTTCTGTATATGCTGTTTTGTAATAGTCTACCATTTTTTCAGAGCCTTTTCCATCGTTTAAAAAGGCATTAGCTTCGTCTGCAGCTAATTTATATTGCTTATCTGCAACTAAAAATTGAATGTAACGTTCGTTTATATCTGCATTATTTCCTTCTCCTACAGCTACTTTTTGGTACTTAATAGCGTCTTTTAATTTATCTTGTTTAAATAAAATTAGGGCATAAGTATCTGCATACATATTATAAGAACTTTCTATGTTCTTTTTGTACTGGTTAGGTGTTAAATATTGAGGTTTATCATCTAAAGAATTCTCTGATTTTTTTAATAAATCTAAAGAAGATTTAGAAATTTTTGCTGCAAAATCTAAGTCTTTACCATCTTCGGCTAAAGGCCAAGCTATACTGTTATATAAACCAGCTTTATCTTGTGGTTTAGTCATCATAGCAGCATATTTTTCAAAGGCTTCCATGTTTTTAGCTTTATAACTAGCAGAGGCTAAGTTACTAGTAAAGTACCCTAAATTAGGGTTTTTACTATCCATGGTTTTAATGTCTGCGAATATTTTTTCTTTTTCAGCAAAATCTTTAGTTTCAAAAAAACTGTTCATTAAAGCGCTTGCTTTCATTTTTCCATTAGGAAACTTTTCTAAAGCAACAGTTCTAACAGAATCGGCTAGTTTTCTCTTTTTAATCATTCCGTAAAGGTTTGATAGTAAAGAGTAATCTTCTTCTGTTAACGATGCTTTGCCTTTTAATTCTTCTATTTGCGATAATGCAACGGCTTTTCCTTTTGCTTTATCATTTCTAAATAATGTACGTAAATAGTTATTTCCCCATGCCTCTTTTAATTCTGGATTAGCTTTAATATCTGCCTCCATAGCTGCAATTAATGCAGCTTTATCTCCTTCTAGTCCATACTGGCCTCCATAAGTGGTTGGATAATATGCTACACTTGTGTTACTTCCTTTTACAGGATTACCTTCTGCATCATGTACTTTTAATATGTAGCCTTTTTTATTATTGTCATCAAATTTACCATCTATGTTAAAGTTAAATGCAATGGCCGAAATAGAATCGGGAATTGTTATTGTTGCTTCTTTATTAGTAAAATTAATGTCATACGGGTAAGCTTTTAATTGATTGATTTGATGGTAAAAGCTTTCCATCTTTTCTGCATCTCCATTATATTTAATGGTAAAGGGTTCGTTTTGTGTAACCTTATCTGTAGAAATTTCGAAATCTCCAAGAGTAAGGGGCGTTGTCACAGGTGCTTTGTTTTCTTCTTTACAAGAAAAAAACGCTAAAACTGTAACCAATGCGCAAAGTGTTAGTTTTTTCATTGAATGAGAGTTTATATGTTTATTAGCTTTAAAATTAGTGAATACTTTTTAAATAGGCTAACTATTTGATAGTTAGGATTAGTATAATCCTGCTTTTTGAACGTTTAATGTGTTAAAAAATTATATAACTCCTACTTTTTATCTTTAAATATAAGAAAACCAATACTTAAAGCTAAACCAAAGCACAACGTAAATAACCACGCATTATAATGTTGGAAAGGGTGTGCTATAATGTTTATAACATCATTAAATAGATGTTTGGGGTTGCTTAATATTTCCCAAGAGTTATAGCGAAGAAAGCGACCTAAGTACATGCCAAAGCTAGTTAAAAAGAATACTGCAAAAATTATAACATAACTTATGGTGGAATTAAAGTGTTGTTTTAATAGGGTTTTAAAATCTGAAAGCGATAGGTAAAATAATAAGAGTCCATTTATTGCGAAAAAAGAAATCATTAAAACGTCTAGCCATAACATTGTAGAGCCGCTAGTTTTTAAATGTAATAAATCTGTAATAATATACGGTGCATTGGGTAAAAATAATAGCCAAATAATAAAGTACACCGAGAGCTTTAATAAGTTTATTTTTTTTAAACTTACTAAATAGGTTGTAATGGTATAAGGCACAATAGCCAAAAACAAATTCCATATTAAAAAACGATAATACATGGTTTGTGTAATTTTCATTCTAATACATAATAGCGCAATACAGAAGCTTAATGATAAAAATAAAAGCGATAGTATTTTAAATCGTTTTTGAAACAGTGTTATTATATTATGCATGTTTACTTAGTTTTTTATCTATTAAAAAAGAGCAAATAACTCCTAAGGTATAGGCTATTAAATCTTGGATACTAAAATGGCTACCTAGTATTAAATTTGCTAATAGATTATCTCTTAGGTTTAAATAATCTAAGAGGTTTGCAAGTTGTAAAAACTCAATACTAAAAGCAATTATTAAAACAGCTAATGCTATATATAGAGATTTAGTTTTTAGAATACTTTTTATTAAAGTATAAAGTAAAATAACAACTAAAAAGTCTCCAAAAGTATGCCTTATAAAACCACTTTTTAAGAAAGTAGCTATAAGTATTTCTATAATTAATAGAATGAGAAATAGTATAAAATAAACGATATTAAAGCGAAACACCATAAGCTTAAATGATTTCAATTTTTTTGCCTAAAAATTTAGGGTTTACATTAAAAATAATATCTGTTACTGCTTTTGTTTTTGCAATGTATTCTCGTAATCGAGTCTTTAAACCATAACGTCCAGTAACGTCTTTTGCATTAAACCCAATAGCTTTAATGCCATGGTGTTTTGCTAAATAAATAGCTCGTTGATTATGAAATTCTTGTGAGATTACAATAAAAGCATTTAAACCAAAAACTTCTTTAGCTCTAACAACAGAATCTAAGGTTCTAAAACCAGCATAATCTAAATAAATCTTAGATTCTGGAACACCATGTTTAATAAGGTCTTCTTTAAAAGTTGAAGGCTCATCATAGCTTTTTCTACCGTTATCTCCACTAACTAAAATATAATCAATTTTATTAGCTTTATATAAAGCAACTGCCGCTTCAACTCTATACTTATAGTATAAGTTTAATCTACCATTAGGGAGTGTTTTTACAGCTCCTAAAACTAAGCCAACTTTATGCTTTTGTACTTGAGAGACTGTATTAAAGGTCTTATATTCTGCACTATGTTTTACAATGTTATTAGAGAGAATAATAAAACCAAACCCTAATATTGCTATAAAAAATAATCGTTTTAAGTATTTTATAATGCGTTTCATATAATGTAGTGTTTTAAGTGTTTATAAGGAGTCTATAACCATTTGAAAATAGACAAAAGCTATAGGGATATTTAATGAGAGTACACCAATAGATTTTAATGTTTCTAGTTTTTCTTTATCTATAAATAAAGCAACGATAAGTATAATTAAAAGAATACTATTTATAACTATTGCTAGTAATACATACATATAACCTAACCAAATAATAAAGTTGGAAGTGTTAAATATAAAATGTAGTATTAATAACAACGTACCTATTGTAAAAAATAGAAGCGCAATTTTTATAGTTGCTTTTAATCTGTTCATGATTTTAATAATTAAGGTTTATAAATATGGCGCCTCTTATATCGCTAATAGAAACATGAAGCATATTTTTAAAGTTTAGATTATAAAATGTATTTGCATTTTTACCAATACGATATGATTTTAGATAGTATTTAATATAATCTGGAAGTAAAATTGTACCTAAAATAATGGCACCGTATAAATAGGGGCTATGTTTTCCATTGCCAAGGCTTAAATATTGTAATGCTATTTCATCTTCTACCTTAGTACCATAACCAGTAAGAACATGGTAAGCATCATGGCGTTCTACTTTTGGAATTAGTTCAAAGTTGTTTTTTTCTAAAAATAAACCTAAATGTTTTCCAAAAGATGTGTCTGGATAGGTTAGCAATTCTGCTTTATAAATACCCCATGGTTTATGGTTTTTAAAAACATAGGTATATAGTGTTTTTGAGACCTCAAATAGCCATATAATAAGTTGTTTTCTATATTTTTTCATGAGCGTTTAATTTAGAGTACCATACCCAAGTTTGTAATAGTGTGAAAAAAGCAGATGCAAAAAAGGCTATAGCAAATAACTCATAGTTAAATAGATTTATAGCAAATAAACAGACACAAAAAATTAATATCGTGTAGTAAGGGAAGTAGGTTTTAAAAACCTGTTTTTTGCCCAGAGTATCTTCAAAAAACCAAAAAAAAGGAAACACGGTAAATACTATTGTAAGTAAACAACAAATAAATATGGGGATTAGGGACAATAGTATAGAGATAATTATTGAAACGGTAGGATATTCTGGTAATAGAATGAGCCAAAATATACTCGTGGCTAAACCTGTAGCTTTTATTAATGTGTTTCCAATATTCATAATGAATTATTTTAAAGACATGTTATCGTATACATACTCTTGCCAAGAATTATCTTCTAGTCTTTTTACATAATCTGCATGTTTTCTATAAATAGTGTGTTGTTGTGTTTCAGAAAAAAGTGGAGAATTTACAGAGGCTTTCAATAGCATAGTATTGTTATCTGATAGTGATATTAAGTAATTTGTATCTGTGCGTTCTGCATAATTTAGATTGTAATGCGTAATTGCTTTATCCCAATTAAAAGTGCTAGATATAATTAAAATAGCAAATGCTATTTGGGTATTTAACCTTAATAAATACCATAGATTTTTTATGTTTAGTACTTTAATAAAAGTGGTACATAAACCAATAAGCGTTAGTAGTAAATAAATATTAAGTCCAATGCGTTTATAGGTTAAACCGAAAGAGGTGATGTATTGGTAATTTTTAATACAAATAATAATAACCAATAAACTATTTAAAATAATCCAAACATAAGTAAGTCGTTTTAAGCTTTTGCTTTTTTTATAAAAGTTTAAATCCCCTCTAAAAAAGTAAAGAATAATTATAATGGCTAGTAGTATTGAAGCAATTAAAGCATTAACACCACTATGTACTATATTAGAGAATTGCGAGGCAGCTGTAATATTGGTTTGTAGTACATATACAATATCGGTAATTAAAAAAAGAGTAATTAGTGTATTTAATAAACTCATTAAAACAACACCCAATTGTTTTTCGCTTTCTAATTTTTCTTCTGAAGAATTACTAGTTTCTATTAAATTATTCCCTGTTGCCAAATCTGAAGCCGTTAAAGGCTCTATTGCTATAGGTTGCGAAATATTACTAAAAAGATAGTAACCAAGTACGCTAAACAAAAGCCAGTGTAAATTGATAAAGCTAAAATCTATTTTAGAAATTAAATCATCAAACACTGGGTTTCCATTTCTATACAAACCAATAAATAAAGTAATAACTACAGCAGGAATTCCTATAATTTTAATCCAGTACCAATAATCAATTTTCTTTTTTGTGTTAGAATCTTCAATAGGTCTAGACTGTATGTTTTGGTTATAACGGTGAAAAAAAGCAGCGATAGTAGTGTAGCAACCATTTAACCAATTAACATAAATAGAAGCTTTATGTTCTGAAACTGTACCAATAAGAATAAAAAAGGACAATAAGTTAGCTATAATGGCTAAGTCAGACTGGTATAAAAACACTGCAATACTGCTTATTAAATAGCTCAATGCGATTACTACAATATTAACTTTAAAAAAAGCTTCCTTTTTATTAATATATAAAATGATTATAGTTAAAAGGCTAAATAATACAAGGTTTAAACCTAATCCTTGTTTATAAAATAAGGTGCTAAATCCTATAGCGGCAATACTATTGACTATTTGTTTCATATTTGTGTTTATAAAGTACTTTGAATTTCAAAGTAAATAATTAAAAAAAATGTGCTATTGTTTATTTATTAATTTTTCTAATGCGTTTATGTGTTTTTTAAATTCTATTTTACCTAAAGATGTAGCACTATAGCGTGTATTAGGTTTACGGCCAATAAACTGTTTCTCTACAGCAATATACTCAGCTTTTTCAAGCGCTTTTGTATGGCTTGCTAAATTGCCATCTGTAGCACCAAGCAATTCTTTTAAAGTCTTAAAATCGGCATATTCGTTAACCATTAAAACAGACATAATGCCTAATCTTATACGATGATCGAATACTTTATTTATGTTATTTATTATACTCAAAACAATAATTTAAGTTACTATTGTGCAATGCATTTCTATTTTGCATCGTACTTAAAATGCATCCATGTACCATAAACAATATGCATAACACCAAAGCCTAACGTCCATAGCCAAAAACCATAACCTGGGTACGCCGCACATATTAAACCTAAAACTATTTGAATAAATCCTAAATAACTAATATCTCCAATACTAAATTTAGAGGCGTTAACTAAAGCTAAACCATAAAAAATAAGCATTAAAGCAGCGGTTTGCCCATATTTATGTTGATTTAGAATAATAAGTATATATAAACCTCCCGTTATTAGCGGTACTAAAAAATTAAAGATTAAACGTTTGGATGAACTATCCCAAAAATTTTCACCATTTTTTTTAGCCTTTCTAATGGTTAAGTAAATACCTGTAACGATACTAAAAAATGCAATTAATATTAAATCTAAGACTACTAAATTAAAAACAGTACCATCTAAAAGTAATTTACCATAACTATAGTTATCTACTAGCCAATAAGCAACAGCCGCGCCAATTAGAGCATAAATTCCAGCTAGTATACCAGATAAGCCACTAAGAGAAATAAAACGCGATGATTTGTTCATCAGGTTCTTAATTTCACTTATATCTTTTAAATAATCTTGCTCACTCATAGTTAAAGTACTTTGAAATACAAAGTAAGTTAATTTTACTAAAACTAACAAGTTAAAATTTTATTAATTTTATGAAACATTATTTATTGTTATAAGACTAATATATTGAGCGCATTTTTATATGGAGTAATAAAGGTGTTTAACCAATTAAAAAATAAAAGAAAATGATAACATTATTATTAAATATAGCAAACGTATCTGGTGGCATTTTATTAGGGCTAGCTACATTAGACAAGTGGGATGGCGAAAGTAATTTTTTTAATAAAATTGCTGGTGTTTTAGCACCATTTCAAACCATTATAGGTGGTACTTTAACTATATTAGGTATTATGAGACTTCTAGGAGGGCATGGTATATTGTTTAATATAGCAAGTATATTAGGTGGCTTTTTATTGCTAACACATGTTATAGGAAAAGCACCAGCGTTTGGAGACTTATTACAAAAACTATCGGATAAATTAATGCCTTTTAAAGCTATTATTGGTATTGCTTTAATTATAATAGGTTTAATAGGAATTTTTTAAAGTAGTAAATGAATCCGGCTGAAAATTACATAATAAATCAACCCGAACCTTACCGTTCTATATTATTGCATATACAAGTTATAATAGAACACACGGTTCCTGAAGTAGAATTAAAATACAAATACAAAATACCGTTTTATTATATAAACAATAAACCTTTATGTTACCTTAATGCAAGTCATAAAAAGCAATTTGTTGATGTTGGTTTTTGGATGGGAACGAAAATAAAATGCCATAAAGAGCATCAAGTTACCGAGAAGCGAAAGCAAATGTTTTCTTTACGATATACAAGTCTAGAAACTATAGACGATACTGTATTAATAGAAGTACTACAGGAAGCTATTACATTATATTAAAACAAAAACTGCTTATATAGAGTAAAGAGAGGGTTTAAATAGTAATTTTTTCGTTAAACCAAACTTGTTTCGGTATTTTATAATAGTTTGAAAACGTCATTCTTAAATAAATTCAGAATGACGTTTTTAATATTTTTCAGACAGCCTTTGTATTTTTAGTATAGATTGTTTTTGTTTAAGCACATGCTTTCGAGAATACATAAAACATCTCTGTGGCTATTTGTAAACTACGTTCCTTATATTTTTCTGCTTGTTGGGGTGTGTTATCGAAAGCTTTTGGGTCTTCAAATGTAATAGGAATACGTTTTTCTGCACCCACTATAAAAGGACAACCGCCATCGGCTTGTGAACAGGTCATAACAGCAGCAAATTCAGATTTTGGATTAAAATTATTGTCTAGTTCTTTAGAAAAACCAATAATTGGGTGCGCATTATCTGTATATTTTATACTGTATATAGGGTTATTACCTTCAGCAATGGTTTCTACTTTAAAACCAGTTTGTTCTAGTGTTTTTGCTACCATAGGAAAAAGAGCAGTAGACTCTGTACCTCCCGAATAACAGAATACATCTTTTATATTAAAATGAGCAGCTATAGTTTGCGCCCATATTTGAGACAAATGGCTTCGTCTAGAATTATGTGTACAAATAAAATTTATGCGTATAGCTTGGTTGGATGCTATTTTGTCTTTAATAAAATCTATTAAAGGTTGTAAGACGTGTTTACGCTCATCCGTAATAGTTTCTGGTTTTAAAACAGAAATTACTGTATTAATTTTCTTGTAGGTTTTCATCTGTTTATAATTTTAGTTTAGCAACAACCACTCTCTGGAGTACAACAACTAGATTCTTGTAAACTAGACATTTTTATTTTAGGTTTCTCTGTAGGAATACCACATTGGTCTTTTGCTAAACAGTCTGTTTGTTTTGTAGTTAGTATAAAATTAGTACCATCGAAATCTAAGCCAAACTTACCTATAGTTTCTGCCTGATATTCTACTTCTATTTCTAGATCTTCAATACCTAACACTTTCTCAGATAATTCTATAATATCAACTAGTTTTTCTGGGTGTAATCTATGGTCGTAATCATTGGCATTCCATAGTTGAAAATTTACAACATCTTCTTTACGAACAGTTCCACCACAATCTATAAAGTGTTTTGTTATTTTACCAACTTCGGTAACGTGAAAATGATTAGGAACTAAATCTCCATTAGGTAATTTAAAAGCAATAGTCTCTAATGTACTTAAAGCTGATTTTATTTCTGATAATTTCATAACTATATTGGTTTATTGCAATTTAACGATTAATTGTTTCAAATTTTTTTAACAGCATTCTTCTTTTGTATTATTATCTAAATTTAGAAATTGAGACATAACGTTTTTCATAGTTATCCAATTTTCTTTATTTATACAATAGCAAACACTGGTGCCTTCTACACTTCCTTTTATTAAACCAAGATGCTTTAATTCTTTTAAGTGTTGCGAAATGGTAGGTTGTGCTAAGCCAATTTCGTTTACTAGATCTCCACAGAAACAGGTGTTAATTTTAAATAAGTGTTGCAGGATAGCAACTCTTGCTGGGTGCCCAAAAACTTTTGCATAGCCTGCAATTTTGTTTTGTTGATCTGTAAACATTTCTGTTTTTGCTAATCCCATTTTTATTTATGTATTTGTACATTGCAATATTACGATTAATGATTTTAATATTATAATAAATTCAAATTTTTTTTATTAAAAGAGGTTTTTTTATCTGTATGTTAGCCTTTTACCTTAATAAGTCTTTTGCTATTTTCTAGTTGTTCAAACCAAATAGAGCCATCTAATTCTAGCTTTACCGTTTCTAGAAGGTAACATTCTCTTCTGGTTTTATCATCATTATAGGTGTCGAATAGTTCTTCTTCTACATCCATAATATAGCCTAATTGTAAATTTTTATCTGCGAAAATACGGTACACTACTTTTTCGTCTAAAGTAAATGGGCGTGCGTATATTATGTTTTTAATTTCTTTTTTAATGGTATCGAAATCAACAGATTCGCTTTCAACCCAGATGTTTTTTATTATGATTTATGAAGACATTGATATAGAAAATAGGTTGTTCTTTAATCGATGTTTGAGAGAATAGAAGATTAAATGTTAGAACGAAAAGTGAAAATTATAGTTTTTTGATGGTTAATGTAATTTTAATTTTTTGATTGATGATGTTAGTATTATTGTAGCAACCAAATACTAAAAATAACACTAGACAATATTGTCTAGTGTTATTTTTATAATACTTTAAATAGAATAATAGTTAATTATGAGATCCATCGCAATAGGGTGGATTTTTAGTTTGTTTGCAAGTGCATAAGTATACCGTTTTATCTTCTTCTACTGCAAAACGCATAGATGGTGTTGCTTCTGCTTTTCTATGCGAACCGTTACAAAATGGTTGGTCTTCGCTATGGCCACAGGTACACCAAGCATATTTTTTACCAGCTTCTAATTCGCATTTTATAGGAGCGTCTCCGCCTCGTACATTATTTTCCATAGTATTTATTTTTGTGTTATAAATACTAAAATAAAAGATATTAGAGACTATTAATATTCTTTCTAATAGAAACAAGGTTAGTTAATAATGATTCTAAATTGTTAGATGTATACCTTCTATATTAGAATTGGCTTGTGCTGCGTAAAAAGGTTTACCGTTTCTATAGTTGCCTTTTTTTAAAATGCGGTATTCTTGCGCAAGTTTCCAAATATAATCATAGCCGTCGTCTCCTATTTCTTTTTCCCTTTTTTCTATTACTGTGTTACTATTAGAAACAAGATTAGCAATTATAGGGTGTACTACTGTCCACATGCCAAAATTATCTTTACCAGGAATTAAATCAGATTGTAATTCTGGAGCATCTCCAAATGTATTAACGCAGATAAGTCGGTCTTTAATTTTAAAATTATATTTGTTTTGAATTTTCTGTTCAAACATTAACATTACAACACAATCAATATCTTCATTATAAGCTGCAATTAAAAGGGGATAAGTAGCTACAACTATAGCGCCTTGACTATCGCCAAGTTTTATATGTTCTTCAATACGTTCAATGTAAGAAGTTATTCCCCATCTCCTCAATTTATATTTAAGCCTTTGTATAGGATTTAATAGTTCAGGCATGAGAAACTTTAACTTCTTTAAGTCTAGTGCAATTGCAATCGAATCGCTAGCAATAGTTGAATCGTCATGATATTTCGTCCCCATTTTTATTAGTGCTAAAAAGATGAAATATTAAAGAGTATTAACAACCTTTCTAATAGATACCAAATTCGTTAGCAATGATTCTAAATTATCTAAATGTAGCATATTAGCGCCATCACTTTTTGCATTTGCAGGATCAAAATGTGTTTCTATAAATAAACCATCTACATTATTTACTACTCCAGCACGTGCAATAGTTTCTATCATGTCTGGTCTGCCTCCTGTAACCCCAACTGTTTGATTTGGTTGTTGTAACGAGTGTGTAACATCTAGAACCGTTGGTGCATATTCGCGCATGGTAGGAATACCTCTAAAATCTACAATCATATCTTGGTAACCAAACATAGTACCTCTGTCTGTTATCCAAGCTTTATCGCTTCCAGAATCTTTAACCTTTTGTACTGCATGTTTCATCGCTTCCGGACTCATAAATTGTCCTTTTTTTAGGTTTACTACTTTTCCTGTTTTTGCAGCAGCAACTACCAAACTGGTTTGGCGTACTAAAAATGCAGGAATTTGTAAAACATCTACATATTGTGCAGCAAGAGCAGCATCGCTACTTTCGTGAATATCGGTTACGGTTGGCACGTCAAATTTTTCAGAGACTTTAGCTAAAATTTCTAATGCTTTTTCGTCCCCAATGCCTGTAAAACTATCTATACGACTTCTATTCGCTTTTCTAAAACTACCTTTAAATACATAAGGTATTTCTAACTTATTAGTAATTTCTACAACGCGTTCTGCTATTTTAAAAGCCATGTCTTCGCTTTCTATAGCAC
>NZ_JBSHNS010000134.1:0-257 GCF_053601635.1 Pontimicrobium sp. MEBiC01747 | reverse complement strand
GCATTAAAAGTACCGCCAGATCCAGAAGTTTGCGACCAAGTACCACCAGCATCTTCACCAGCGATTAAACTAAATAAATCTATAGTTGTAGAACTATCGTCACAGATAGTAATGCCTCCATCTGCGCCAGCATTAGCAGGCGTTTCAATAGTAAGAACTACTGGTATTCTAGAGCTTACACAACCAGAGACAGTTTCTTCAGCTTCAGCATAGTAAGTGTAAACTCCAATAGCTGTATCGGTAGGCGTATAATTAAG
>NZ_JBSHNS010000133.1:0-882 GCF_053601635.1 Pontimicrobium sp. MEBiC01747 | reverse complement strand
ATATTATCTTGTACAAAGTCTGCATTTACTTTTACTTGTACTTCTAACATTTGTACTTCTGGGCTACTTACGTCTATGTAACGCACAGCTGCTTTACGTTCGCTATCTGTAAGCTGAACAGATAATGAGCCATTTGGATATCTTAAAAAGTCGACAACTCCGTTTTTCTTAAAGTGAAAATAAATGTCTTGTATTTGGGTTTTCTTTACATCGTTTCTAAAATAGTAGTAATGGTCTTGGTTTTTAACACGTTTATCTCGTGCTGATAATTTTAAATTTGAGTTTGGTTGTATTGTAGATGCTCCTGAATCTTCTCCTTCTTCTCCTTCGGATTCTTTTTTATCTCCAATAAAAGCTGTTTCAAAAAATGATTTTACAATAGTTCCAAAAATAAGTTCCATTAAAGAGTTTCTTAAGTTTTCTTCTACTTCCTTCTTTTCTGCACTACTAGAGTCCATTCCTCCATAATCTGTAATATCTATGCTAATAACTTTTTTATCAATCATTTGCTCAACTAAAGAGTTTACCTCTGTTTTATCTACATCTACTTTATGATCGTATGTTGATGTTTTTTTAGAATACGTTACTCCAAAGAATTTTTTTGTTCGTGTTCTTTTGCCTTGTTGTACCTCTTTTTTATAGGTGTTGCGTTGTTTTTGTATGAAATCGTAAATTTGAGTAGATCTTCCTCTTACTTTTACTTCTAAATTTGGGATATGGGCATAGCCTTTTAATTCGTACCTAACTATTGCTTGTAATGGTGTTTTTTCTGTTTTACCTTTTTTACTTTTAAAGCCTTTAGATAGTGCATCGAACATAATTTGTGAGCCTTCTACTCCAAATGTAGCATATAAGGCTGCTGAGTTTGATGCTGTTAATGAT
>NZ_JBSHNS010000132.1:0-721 GCF_053601635.1 Pontimicrobium sp. MEBiC01747 | reverse complement strand
CTACAATTTTTAAATTTATTTTATGTGTTTTATTTAAGTACTCGTTTTGCTGTTCTATTTGGTCTATTAGTTTTTCACCTACATTACCAACACCAATAATAAATAAATTAAGGTGTTTTATATTGCCTTCAAAAAAGCGTTCATGCAACGTATTTAATGCTTTTTTTACATCCTTTTCTGCTATTACTGCAGATATGTTACGTTCTGATGCGCCTTGGGCTATAGCTCTTATATTAATATTATTTCTACCTAATGTACTAAACATTTTGCCACTAATACCTTGGTGACTTTTCATTTTATCTCCAACAAGAGCAATAATAGAAAGGTTACTTTCTACTTCTATTGGGTTTATTTTATGTGTCGCTATTTCGTATTCAAAAACATTGTTAATTGCAATTTCTGCGACCTTTGCATCTTTATCGTCTATACCAAAGCATATAGAATGTTCGGAGGAAGCTTGTGTTATTAAAATAATATTAATCTCTTTTTGCGCTAATGTTTCAAATAAACGTTTAGAGAACCCAGGGACACCTACCATGCCATTGCCTTGTAAGGTTAGTAAAGCGATATTGTTAATATTAGTAATTCCTGTTGCTGTTGCTATTTTTTTATCTGGATTGCTACTAATAATAGTACCAGCCGCCTCAGGCTCTAAAGTGTTTTTTATATGAATAGGAATTTGCAAATTTAAAACTGGTTGTATTGTTGGAGGGTATAGTAC
>NZ_JBSHNS010000131.1:0-1543 GCF_053601635.1 Pontimicrobium sp. MEBiC01747 | reverse complement strand
CAATAAAACAATGGATAGTAAAACATACATAGAATCTGGAATCTTAGAGCTTTATGTTGCTGGATCACTTTCTGAAGAAGAAAATGAAGCCGTTTACAAAATGATGCAGCAATATCCTGAAGTTACAGAAGAAGTTATAGCTATTGAAGCGGCTATAATAAAACTAACTGCTGGTGTAGCACCTAACACTTCTAGCACTGTTATTTATAATTCTGTAAAAGATAAATTAGAACTTTTAAATAGCGATACAAAAGACACTAAAGTAATACCAATGACGTCTAAAAAGACCAATTGGTTTGCTTACACTGGTTGGGCTGCCTCAATTATTTTAGGAGGAAGCTTACTTTGGATGGTTAACCAAAATAACACCCTAGAATCTCAAATACAAACAGCCGAAATTGATAAAGACTTCTTAGAAATACAAATAGAAAACAGTAAATCGGATTTAGCCGATACTAAAAAGTTACTAAATGTACTTAGAGATAAAGACGTTATCTCTGTACCTCTTGCAGGTCAAGCCGTATACCCTGAAGCCTATGCTAAAGCGTATTGGAATAAAAAAGACCAAACCGTTTATTTCGATTTACAGGGGTTACCAGAACCTCCCGAGGGTAAAGTATACCAAGTTTGGTCGTTAACTTTAAACCCTTTAACACCAACGAGTTTGGGTACTATAGATAATTTTAAAACGGATGATAATAAAATTTTCAATCTAGAAAACACTAACGAGTCTCAAGCCTTTGGTATTACCTTAGAGCCAGCTGGTGGTAGCGAAAGCCCTACTCTAGAGCAATTATATACTTTGGGTGCTATTGATTCTTAGAAACAATCTAATAGGTATAATATTAAAAAGACAGACTGTTTGGTCTGTCTTTTTTGTTATGCATTGACGTGATTATTATTGTTATTAAGCTTTGAGTATTATAGAATAGATAATTAAGCAAAGGCTTCTACTATTGAAATTTCTTGCTTGTAATCTGCCACAAAAGCATCTATTTGTTCTTTTTTAATGCCTGGCACACATATAATATGTGCTATATCCCCTTCACTTGCTAATTGATATTTTTTACAAAGCTTAGCAGATGGTTTTGGCAAAACTACAGTTAATGCATCGTTATTTCTCCAAGCCTTAACTCCTATTGCGTTTAGTTGTATCTCTGTATAGGCAGCAAGTCTTTGTGAGCTATGTACTCTTTTTTGTAGCCCTTCTATGCCATGTTTTTGTATAAACGACCATAAAAACAAGGGCGTGAGCCCATTTCTTGAACCTGTTATAGTTGTATCTAATGTGCCCACGTACGATACAGAATTTACAATACGGTTACGGTGTTTTCGTTGTGTAAGCACCACACCACATGGAATTGGTCCGCCAATAAACTTATGCCCAGAAATAGAAATACTATCTATATCTTCGGCAAAATCAAATTTAGGTTTTGGGTTAGCAAAGGGTGCCACCGTGCCCAAAAATGCTGCATCGCAATGAATATAATAATCTTTAATAGCGTATTTATTAATAATGCTTTTAACCTCATCAATATTATCT
>NZ_JBSHNS010000130.1:0-542 GCF_053601635.1 Pontimicrobium sp. MEBiC01747 | reverse complement strand
ATAATCTTGATGATCTATTAAAGAATATCCAGTTCTATTTATATAAAAACTATCTTCAAGAGTTAGATAATCGGACGCACTAGTTTTAGAGACTTTTTTATTAAAAAATGATAGTAACTTTTTAAAAGCTATTGTTTCTTTTATGCTATCCTGATAGGATACGCTACCAATAAAATCGCCAATACTTTGAAGTTGAGAGAAAAAACTAAAAATTCGATTTGTTTCTTCTTTATTTAAAAAGAATAGTACTCCTTCTATTAATATAAATGAGGTCTTATTTTGTACAATAGTATTAATTTTAGACAAGAGATCCTGTTCATAATTTTTACTAAAATCTACACCTATAAAGTGAATCTCTCTTTCTGGTAATTGTTTACTGCTTTGCCACTCATTAATTTTTAAGCTTTTATGGTTTACTATCTCTGGCTTGTCTATTTCTATGTTTATTAAAGATTCATTTAACAAAAAAGGATACATACTAAAACCACTGCCAAAGTTTATTAAAACTTCAACATTATTAGTTTTTATAAGTTTTTTTATTG
>NZ_JBSHNS010000129.1:0-10128 GCF_053601635.1 Pontimicrobium sp. MEBiC01747 | reverse complement strand
GGTGTATAGTGTTGGTAATGGGTTAACTGCGGCATCGGCATCGGCTTGGGTTAGGTAATAGCTTAGGGTGATGCCTGTTTGTCCATTTAGTATTTGTGCGTTGGCCTCTTCTAGATTAAATTCTTCGACTTCATCGCCTGGGTTATTAACATCACAGAGTTCCAGTGGACTTGGTTGTACGAGTACGGGTAATGGGTTGACGATAAGTTCTAGTGGGCGTACTGTTGCACAGCTATTGGTATTGTCTTCTACTCGTATCCATATGGTTTGGGTATTGGCTATAGTGTTGACAAAGGCATTTGGCGTTGCTATAGGGTTGGTCCCGGCATTGGCATTGGCTTCTGTGATATAGTAGGTTACGATGTATTGTGTAGGGTCTAAATCGTTAGATGGGTCTGTGTCTAATTGGTTTAGTATTTCTGGCTCTTTTTCGGTTAAATCGAAACTGGCAAAGCCATCGACATCATCGTCACAGACTTCTAATGGGGTGGGGTCTGTTATTTGTGGGGTGGGGTTGACGATAAGTTGTAGTTCTACAAAGCTTGCACAGTCTGTTGCGATGGTTGAGCTTTCTATTCGTACATAAATGGTTTGCATGTTAACCACAATGTTATTGTAAATGCCGGTGATGGCATTAATGTTGTTTTCTGCATCGGCCATGGTTTCATGGTAGGTGATATTTAATCCTATAGCTCCACAAGCGATTTCATTGTCTGCTTGGGTTAAATCGAATTCTCCAAAGCCATCGCTGTCTGGGTCACAGTATTCTAATGATGTTGGGGTACAGGCTACTGGGGCTTGCTCGACTTGTAAGGTTAGCGTTGTTGTATCGAAACAGTTTGTTATGCTATCTTCAACACGTACAAAGATTTGTTGCATATTCGGCACTATATTAGTGTACGGAATCGGCAATGGATTAACACCATTTTGGGCATCTATCAATGTTAAATAATAACTTACAATATAGTTAGTATTTCCTCCAGAAATTTCTCCATTTTTAATAGAAAGATCTATACTTGTAATTCCATCTGGTGTACCATCGTCGCAAACACTTAAAGGTGTAGGAGTATTTATTATAGGCAACGGGTGTACTGTAACATTCTCTATATTTGTAGCTGTACATGTTCCATTTGTAGTATATTCTACGTTATAAGTTGTTCCTGAGACTCCCATTGTTATTTCTCCAGTTCCTGCATCTATCATTGCTCCATCTGTAGGCATTGGATTAAAAGTAAATGTCCCACCAGCAAGTCCATCTATATTAGCAGTAGCTCCATTACAGTTTGGTGTCATTGTAAAAGAAGCGTCGTCTAGAGGTAATACATTTAGAGTTTGTGTACTAGAACTTGGACAGGTTCCACTTGTAGTATATTGAATAGTATATGATGCACCTGATGTAGCTCCGGTAACATTACCTGTTATTGCATCTATAGTAGCTCCATCTGAAGGTAATGGGTTAAATGCAAAAACACCTCCTGGAGTTACTATATTATTAACTGTTCCTCCAGTACAATTTGGTATTATAGAAAATGAAGCATCATCTACTGGGTTTACTATAAGTTCAAATAGAGCATTGTTAGACACAGTATAACAGGTTGGAATGGTTGCACTCTCTATCCTTACAAAAATTGGTTCTGGGTTGGCTACATTAGTATATAGGTCTGGTAATGGATTTGTGCCATTATCTGCATCTGCAAAACTTAAATAATAGGTAATATTATAATCTGTTGCAGAAAGAGAACCTAATATATCGGCATCTTGAGTTGTTAAATCGAATGTTTCAGAGCCATCGTTACTTGCATCATCACATAACCCTATATTTGAAGCATTATTAATGGCTGGGTTTTCTATAGATAATGTAAACGATTCACTTGCTATTAAATCTCCACAACTATCAGTTATTTCAACACTATATGTTGTTGTTGCATTTGGAGTAAAAACTGGGTTTGCAATGGCTGGATCACTTACTCCTATAGTAGGTGTCCATGCATAGGTATAGGTTCCTGCTAAAGTAGCATCTACTGTATTTAATGATTCTCCACTACAAACACTTTGATCGGGTATTGATAGAAAATTATCGGTTGTAAGATACTCTATACAAACTTGGTGTACATTTGTAGCACCTCCCGTAGATCCTGTAAAGCCTAAAAAAACATTTGAGTTTCCACTAAATAAATCATTAGAAATATCTCCTGTATAGGAGAGACGTTGATTACAATCGAAAAAAATGGTTAATGTGTTTGTTGTGCTTTCCCATGTTATTTTTACTTCATGATTATTACCGTCTTCTATATTAGTAGAGGTGTTTGATGCTTGAATTGGGCCTGCTAAATTTTCTGCAGCTGAATGGTTAACCACTCCATTAGATAATATTGCTATATGATCGGCTATAGGATCATTTTCATCAGTATTTTGCCATGTATCAAATTCAACAGCTAATGAAGGAGTAATACCTTCATAGCCAACGCCTCCTCCTGGATTGCCAACTACAGGTGTAGCTGTGTCCTTTAATATTAATGCCATACCATCTGCGCCATTGGCATCATTTGATCCAAAATTAGCATTAACTTTTATCACAAAATCATTTGTTAAATCGATAGCATTATCTAACCAGACTGCACCTACTTGGGTATTAATATTTGGTGTAATTTGATAACAATTATTTCCTAAGTCGCTTGCATCTCCAATAAAAGTAGTAGATAATTGAGCATTAATTTTTATAAAGAAAACTAGAAATACAACTAGTGTTATGTTTTTTTTAAAAGTCATGTTGAATAATATGAATTATGTGCAAATCTAATTAAAATGGATTTTAACCATATTGTATATAACAATTAAAAGATAAAAACTCCTAACTGCCTTTTTTACTATTTAATAATATTGCGAAAAATAATTTAAAAAAGATTAACGTCTTAAAGTAAAATGGCCTTTAACATCAAATTTTATGTTTCCTTTTACAACTTTAGCTAAAAACCAATAATCATTTGCTGGCATCATATGGCCATTGTAAGTCCCATCCCATCCATAAGAATTATGTTTTAGTGTAGTAAGTAATTTACCGTATCTATCAAAAATATAAACTAAAGTTCCTGGTAATTGACTTACTCCTGTTATATGCCAAGTATCGAAAAAACCATCTCCATTTGGAGTTACAAATTGTGGCGCATCTATGATAACAACATCTTTAGATGTAGAGTTACAACCATTTACATCTATAACAGTAATAACATGCGGTCCAATAGGTACATTTGCAAAAAAGTTTGATTCTTGAGGTATTCCATCATCTAACTGGTATAAGTAATCTCCAGAACCACTAACAACTACTGTGATATTATTAGGGTCTGCGAAATCTACGGTCTCTGTAAATTCTATAGTTGCAGCTTCCGATTGGATTACATTAAATGTAGATGTTGTTGAGCACCCCAAATTGCTTGTAACAGTAACCGAATATTGTCCTATTGCATTTATTTCTATTACTGAACTTGACTCATTAGTAGACCATAAGTATGTATCTGAAGAGACGTTAGTATCTGCCGATATAATAAGTGGTAAATTGTCTAAACATATTACTTGATCTGTTATATCTACAAAAGGCTTCCTATTTACTGTGGCATTAAAACTTGTAATATTAAAACAATTGGTTTCATTATTTTCTACTCTTATATAAAATGTTTGTATCGCTTCAACTGTATAATCTAGATTTAAAATTTCATTTTCATTAGATATTGCATCATTTTCAGAAATAAAATAAGATACAGTAAAATCATTAGGGTTTTGAGTTCCTAAAACTATTGGTGTTTGTTGAGATAAATTAAAAGATAACATGTTATCGAAATCATCATCACATGCTTGCAAATTTGGCACAGGATTAGCCATTGGTAATGGAATAACTTCTATTGTAAACGAACCATAATTAACACAATTAGTATCTGTAAACTCTGCTCTAATAAAGATAGTATCGCTATTAGTAATATATGTGTAATTTGTACTTAATTCATTTTGCATAGATTCTGCATCTGTTAATGAACTATAAAATGAAACAGCTACATTTTCTTGAGTTCCAATTAATGGTTCAATTGTGTCATTTAAATTATAAAAATTATCTTCATTAGTACAGGCTTGAAACACAGGTATATCTGCTATTGTTGGTGGTAAATCTACAATTAACTCAATAGGAACATTCGCCGAACAATTAGAAATTGTATTAGTTACCGATATATATACTATTTGAGGATTACTTACATTATTGTAGTTAGTAGGAGTTGTTATTGGGTTTACACCGGCATTTAAGTCTTCTTCATTTTCATAATACGTTATAACTGTATCGTCTTGTCTTATTGCTAAAACTTCAAACTCGGCAACTGTTAAATCAAAAACAATACTACCATCTGTATCTGTATCGCATGCTCTTAAAGCAGAAGCTGAACTTACTTCTGGTATTTGTACTACATTATATTCAAAAGAAGCTATTCCTTGACAATAAGTTCCATTATCTACACTCACAAATAATTCTTGTGGGTTTACGATATTTGCAAATGTATTTGGTAATGGGTTTTCTTGATTTTGAGCGTCCTCTAATGTTAAATGAACTGTTACACTTAATGCTTCTGGACTATTTTCCATGATTGCATCAATTTGTTCACTTAAATCAAAGATCTCAAAACCATCATTAGAAATATCATCACAGACAAAAACATCTAAAGGCGCATTATAAATTGGTTCTGAACCTACTTCTATTATAAAAGAAGCTATTCCATAACAATTATTATCTGTAACGTTTTCAACTCTAACATAAATAGTTTGTGTTTGAGAGGTATTATTGTAAACATTGTTTTTATCTATAATGTTAGTTCTATTAATTGCGTCTTGTTCAGTTTCAAAATACAGTACCTCTTTACCAGTTTGTCCGTTTAGTATTTCCTCATCCTTTTCTGATAAAATAAAATCGGCTATTTGATTGCCATCTGTTTCACAATTTCTAAAGTTAGTGATAGGAATAAATTCGGGTAATGTATTTACTATTATATTTATTGGTACTAAAGCATAGCATCCAGTAGATTGATATTCAACTTTAGTTATAACTGTGGTAGTTTGCGTATTGTAATTTGTACTATTAACTATTTCATTGGAAGAGTTATTAACATCTTCTTCTGTTGGAAAAAATGAAATATTTAATCCATTAGTGTTATTTACTATTTCATCTATTTTTGTTGTTAAATCTATAATAGAAAAAGCATCTTGATCATCATCACAAACAACATAATCTGTAGGAATTGATACTGTTGGTGCTGGTAATACTTCAATTGTTAACGGCTTAATATCAAAACATCCAGATGTTGTACGAACTCTAACATATATAGTTGTTGGGCTTGATGTATTATCATAGAAAGGAGGAAGACTGTTGGTTTGATTTTCTGCATCGGCCATGGTTTCATAATATGTTACCGTAGGGTTAGGGATTCCAGCACTTACTATTTCATTAAATTCAGATAATTCAATAGAAGTTAACATGTCGTCATCAGTATCGCAATATGTTACAGTATCGGTGTTTGTTATTGTTACAGATGGATATACTGTTAACTCTATTTCTGCCGTATTACTACAGTCAGGATTCTCTATTAATAAATATAAAATTTGAGAACTATTTACAGTATATGGGGTAGAAGTATCTAAAGGGTTGGTATTGTTTTGTAGATCTAATTCTGTTTCATAATAGGTTATCGTTACATCTTCTAGATTATTAGAAATAACTGTTGTTATAGCACTAAGATCAAAAGTTCCACTTCCATCATCTGGAGCTACATCGCAAGTGCCAAAATTACGAATATTTGTTCCTGTTTCAAGAATGTTAGTATGTAATTCTAATAATACAATCGAAAAGCAAGAGTTATTATCATTTTCAACTCTAATATAAATTATTTCTAAATCTGGAGTTGTATTTTGATAATTTGTAGGGTCTACTATTGGATTTACTCCTGTATTTGCATCTTCTTGAGAGGTATGAAATGTTACTGTTACACCTGTGGCACCTTGTAATACATCATTAATTACTGTTGTTAAATCAAAGGTTTCTATACCATCGTCATCTTGTTCGCAAGCATTAATTTGTTGCGTTTCATTATTAACATTAGGAGCATCTGTTGTATTAATCATTATGCTTGTATATGCAGAACAATTTGTTGTTATATCAATAACTGCTATAAATAATTCCTCATTAGGATTTGTTGGTGTATATGGCGATGCTATTGGGTTTGTTCCTGTATTTGCATCTGTTTGCGAATAGTGATAGGTGACTTGTAAATTACTATTGCTATTTGTAACAATAGCATTATAGTCTGTTAAAATAATTTCGTTACTTCCATTCGAACATATTTCTATAGGATCTGGGTTTGTAATAATAGGAAAAGGATTTACAACTAATAAAAATGTAGTTATATATATACAACCTGTATTTGTATCTTCTGCTCTAACATATATTGTTTGAGGACTAACGATATTTGTAACTGTAGTTAAAGGATTGCTATTACTTACAGCATTGGTATTAGATATATGATAACTTATTGTATAATTAGAAGGAGGCAACGCAGCCTCTATTTCTGAAGTTTTAATGGTGAGATCAAACAATTCTGCTCCATCATTACTAGCATCATCACATTGCGTATAATCACTAACAGGTGGACCTGTTTCTATAGTGTTAAGCGCTACATTTATCTCATCAGAAAATGTACATGTTGTAGATCCTAATGGAACGGTTATTTCTACAGAATATACTCCAGAAGAATCAACAAATAAACTACTTGATGTTTCTGATAATTGATTTCCATCTTGAAACCATACATACTGAGCATCTGGATTATTTGTCTCAGCATCTAATGTTGTAGATGTATTACAACTAGAAATATCTTCTCCTAAATTTACACTATCTGTAAAGCTATTCCCTTCTATAAAGACAGCGGAGTCAAAATTTCTATCTGTTTGATCTGCTATAATTAATTTTATTTGATATTGAACATTTGGGGTTATACTAGCCGAGGCAGACATAACAGTTGTTCTTCCATTAAAATTTGTATCTCCAATATTGTATCCTTGAAAAAATTGAGCATTTTCAGCATCACAAAACCCAACTATTTCATCATGTATTGTATTTGTATTTACAGGAATTGTGGTGCTAGGAATTACTGCTATATTTTGAAAAGGAGCTGCTGTTCCTGCTTCTCTAATTAAAAAAGCAAAACCATCTGAATAATTACACGGGTAATTATTAAAATACTCTTCGGAAGCTAAAATATAATTAAACTGAATTGTACTAGATGCTGAAATAAAGTTGAATTCTATAGAAGTAGCATTTAAAGTGTTGGAAATACCTAGAGCGGTTTCTAAATCTGGATCTGTCCCCCAACTATTATCCCCTTCATTTAAAGGATTTACATTTTCAACATTTCCAGCAGAGCTTACATTTCCAGATGATAATACAATTCCATTTTCGAAAGGAAAATTAGAATTAGCTCTCTCAAAATACCCATAACTAGAAAAACCATTTACACTACCATTAAATGATGATGTAATGTTAGATACTTGGACACATCCTTGCACTAAGTTATTTTCTATAAGCTGTTGCGGTGTTAAAGAATCATCTATAGATATTTGCTGGGCATTTACTTGTTGAAATAACATATAAGCGATGAAACATAACATGTAATTAAACTTCATATTTGTGTTTCTTTTTTTCAAATGTTTAAACATTTTGTAGGGAAGTTTGGGGTATTTTTTGTGTACTACGAAATTAATCATTTTTCGGATGAAATGCAAAAAAAATAGATAAAACGCATTTTTCAAATTAAAACATCCGATTAAATGCTAATTTTAAAGTTCTTTTGAAGGTCTATAAAATAAACCTCATAATTATATACGAGAGAATTCTTGAAAAAGTTTTATTTTCATAAAATATTAGGAATGTGTTCTTGGTTTAGATAAGTAAGAGAATTACCTATTCAGGTAAACCCAACCTGTTAAGGCTTTAAAATTGGAATCGTTGAGGTGTAATACATAAAAGTAAGTTCCAGAAGGTAAGTCTCCACCACTATTTATTCCTCTATTAGATTTACCATACCATTTAAGGTCATTATTACCTTGAAATATTAAAGTTCCGTAACGGTTATATATTAATAATTCATGATTTTCAAAAATATCGTACAATCCCTGAATATTAAAAAAATCATTAAAACCATCATTATTTGGAGAAAACCCATCTGGGATATATGGAGGACAGTTTTCTGTCAATAGCTCAAATTGGAAAATATCAAAGCAAATAGCTGTTTCTGTTCTTATAAAAATAGTTGTAGGCGTTGAAGATGGCTGATAATTTTCAGGAATTAAAATCTCGTTAATATCATTTTGTAAATCTTCTATTGTTTCATAAAATGAAAATTCAGAATAATTACTGGCCTCTATTTCTGCTAAATTAATAGTTAAATCAAAAATGGCTGTATTAAATCCAATATCACAAGCTTCCATTGCTTGTATAATTTGAGTTTCAGGAAGAGGGATAAGTGATATATCTTCTATAACTTCATTATTTATTTCAATAATCTCTATTACATTTCCGTTTCCATTTCCATCATCATCCACAATTACAGATAATAAGAAGTCATCAGGAATATTATTAGGTATTTGTAAAGTAATTTCTCCGCTTTCTGAACCTCCGATAACAATATTGCTAAATGTTTGTGATTGTCCAATAAGTATAGTTTCTGCATAAAATGAAATAATAGTTCCAGAAGGTAAACTTGCTGTACTATTTAGGTTATTTACAGTATAGTATAGATCTAAAGTACGATTTCCACAATTCACAAAATAATCATCTAATACTATTGTAGCATCTGGCAATTGACTATTAAGTACAGTTATAATATTATTGATTATAATTAAATCTGCTCTAAGATTACCTGTTTGAGGGTCTATAGCCCCTGTGGTTAACTTTATTTCTACTTCTGTATCCCCAATTGCTATATTATTTTCAATTCCATAAACATCTAAATCACAATTATAAAAATTTGTAGCATTTGTAAAACTATTAGTACCATTAAAAGCATTATCAACTTCGTTTAGAGGAGGGTTTGAAATAAGATTACCGTTAATAGAAATACTCTCACCATAATTTAAAGCGTTATCTCCTTCCCATGCCAAAAAACCAATTTTAGCATTATCATTATCTAAGACATTAACATTATTGAGTAAGATGGTCTTTTCCTGAACATTTCTGTTTATAATTTCTAATCCTTGAAATAGATTTACCTGATTTAGTGGAAGACTGTTGTTTTCGAAAATAACATACAGGCTCCAACCTGCAAAATTTGTTCTAGTAGTACAATAACCAGGAATAGTTGCCAAAGTTTCTGAAATATCAAGATTAGATAATTCGTACATAGTATTACCCTCTGCTAAAATTTGATCGGTCACATCTGCATAACATGAGAAATAAGTAAGTACTCCTTGAAAAGGATCATCATAATCAACAGTATAAGTTTCATCTGCTACTACATCTGTACTATTTAAAGTTACCTCCATATCTCCAGAACCTGAACCTGCCCAATATAAATACGCAGCTATAACATTTGATGAAGAGTCTACATTTAATAAAGCCTCAGATGATGGTAAAGTTTCGCAAAAAAAACCATTTAGATTATTTTCTGCTTGATTTAAAGTATTACCTATAGCTAGATAATCATAACGACCATTAAACTGACTGAAAAGCGTAATATCTTGAGCTACTATTATTGTTGTTTGAAAAAAAACAATAATGAATAATACTATATATTTAACGCTTTTCATTCAGTCCATTTGATTACCAAGGTTTTAAAAATACAAATTCCTTATCGTTTCAACGCAAAATGCGCCTTAAACGTTTTCACTTCATTAGTACTCGGTTCTCTGTACTGTACCGTAAACCAATACGTACTATTAGGCATAGGGTTGCCATTATAAGTCCCATTCCATCCACTTCCAGAAGGACTTAGTTGTTTTAATAGCTTGCCATAACGGTCAAAGATATAAATAATAGCATCTGGTTGTCCAGCTAAGCCATAGATGTTCCACGTATCGTGGTACCCATCCCCATTAGGTGTAAAG